>NZ_JBIUXX010000024.1:0-78135 GCF_044744235.1 Pseudomonas sp. NPDC087346 | reverse complement strand
TCAGTCAAGACACAAACATTGTGGGAGATCTTCATCGACCCGGCTGGCCTCATCGCTGGCAAGCCAGCTCCCACAGGTTTTTGCAGTGACCACAGATTTCAGTCAAGACACAAACATTGTGGGAGATCTTCATCGACTCGACTGGCCTCATCGCTGGCAAGCCAGCTCCCACAGTTTTTTGCAGTGATCACAGATTTCAATCAAGACACGAACATTGTGGGAGATCTTCATCGACCCGACTGGCCTCATCGCTGGCAAGCCAGCTCCCACAGTTTTTTGCAGTGATCACAGATTTCAGTCAAGACACGAACATTGTGGGAGCTGGCTTGCCAGCGATGGGGCCAGTAAGACCACCCCTCATCTGACAGAACAAAATGAATCTGCTTACCCCACACTGGCCCCCATCCCACATGTCAGCTAGCATCGCCCTTTTGCCAGGACTGCCGACCATGAAGATCGTTTCCTTCAACATCAACGGACTGCGCGCCCGTCCGCATCAGCTGGCAGCGCTGATCGAAAAACACCAGCCGGACGTGATCGGCCTGCAGGAAACCAAGGTCCACGACGACCAGTTCCCGCTGGAAGAAGTGCAAGCGCTGGGCTACCACGTGTATTACCACGGCCAGAAAGGCCATTACGGCGTCGCCATGCTCTCGCGTCAGGAGCCGATTGCGATCCATAAAGGCTTCGCCAGCGATGAAGAAGACGCTCAGCGCCGCTTTATCTGGGGCACGTTCGCCGACGCCAATGGCGTGCCGGTGACCATCATGAACGGCTACTTCCCACAGGGCGAAAGCCGCGACCACCCGACCAAATTCCCGGCCAAACAGCGTTTCTACAACGATCTGCAAACACTGCTGGAAAGCCAGTTCAACAATGAACAGCCGGTTGTGGTGATGGGCGACGTGAACATCTCGCCAGAAGACTGCGACATCGGCATCGGCCCGGACAACATGAAACGCTGGCTGAAGACCGGCAAATGCAGCTTCCTCCCGGAAGAGCGCGAGTGGATGGCCCGTCTGAAGAACTGGGGCCTGACCGACAGCTATCGCCACCTGAACCCGGACGTGACCGACATGTTCAGCTGGTTCGACTACCGCAGCCGTGGTTTCGAGGACAACCCCAAGCGTGGCCTGCGTATCGACGTGATTCTGGCATCTCATGGTTTGCTGCCACGCGTGAAAGCTGCGGGCGTGGACTATGAATTGCGTGGCATGGAAAAACCTTCGGACCATGCGCCAATCTGGCTTGAGTTGAGCTGATTCTCAACTGTAGGAGTGAGCTTGCTCGCGATTACGGTGTGTCAGATTTCGATTGACCAACTGACCCACCGCAATCGCGAGCAGGCTCACTCCTACAATTTGATCGCTGTCATCTTTTGGTAATGCGCCTGACTTAATCTCCCCGGCAATCCCCTTGGCTGTAAACGGTGCCGGCATGATCCTGCGTGTTCTGTTCGTGTTTTTGTGCGGCGCATGGCTGTCGGTTGCGGCCGCCGCCCTGCCCGTTCCTGAAAGCGGCCCGGCCTTGCGCGTCCAGGGTTCAAACACCATTGGTGCGGATCTCGGCCCGGCGCTGGTCGAAGGTTTTCTGCTGGACCAGGGCCTGCTGAAAATCCACCGGGAAAACCCCGACACCGCCAATGAACAACGAATCGTCGGGCAAACCAGCGATGGCAAACGGGTGATGGTGGAAGTTGCCGCCCACGGTTCCAGCACCGGATTCACCGCGCTGAAAAACACCAGCGCCGATCTCGCCGCCTCCTCGCGCCCGATCAAGGACAGCGAACTGGCGAGCCTGCAATTTCTCGGCGATCTGAAAAGCCCTGCCGCCGAGCAAGTCATCGCCATCGATGGTCTGGCGATCATCCTTCACCCCGACAATCCGTTGCAGCAACTGAACACCGAGCAACTGGCGCGGATCTTCAGCGGCGAGGTGAAAACCTGGGAAGAACTCGACGGGCGTGGCGGCGCGATTCATTTGTATGCGCGGGATGATCAGTCCGGCACCTATGACACCTTCAAGGATCTGGTCCTCAGCAGTCGTGGGAAAAGTCTGAGCAGCGCCGCGAAAAGGTTCGAATCCAGTGAGCAATTGTCGGATGCCGTCAGCAGCGATCCGCAGGCCATCGGCTTTATCGGCTTGCCCTACGTGCGTCAGGCCAAAGCCGTGGCGATTGCCGATGGGCAATCCCAGGCGATGTTGCCGCTCAATAGCCTGATTGCGACGGAAGACTATCCGCTGTCGCGGCGGCTGTTCTTCTATCTACCGCCCGCCAGCGAAAACCCTTGGGCCAAGGCTTTGGTGGAATTCGCGCAAAGCCCCAAGGGTCAGGCCATTGTCGCGGCCAACGGTTTTATCGCGCAGACCGTACACGCCATTGCGGTCACGCCGAATGCGCTGATGCCGGAGGGTTATCAATCCCTCAGCCGGCATGCCCAGCGTCTGACAGTGAACTTCCGGTTTGAAGAAGGCAGCGCCAGCCTCGATAACAAGGCTCGTCAGGATCTGGCCCGGGTGCTCGACTATATAAAGCGCAACGACAAGACTGAACGCTCGGTGACGTTGGTAGGGTTTGGTGATGCCAAGGACGATCCGGCGCGGGCGGATTTGTTGTCGAAGTTGCGGGCAATGGCGGTACGGCGGGAGTTGGTGAAGAGCGGCGTGGTGTTGCGCGAAGTGCGCGGCTTCGGCGCACTGATGCCAGTGGCGGCGAACAGCGCGGATGAGGGGCGGATCAAGAATCGGCGGGTTGAGGTTTGGGTTAATTGAACCTGTCGTTGATGCGTTGAATGTACCAAAGCCATCGCGGGCAAGCCCGCTCCCACAGGAATCTCCAGTGAACACAAATCATGTGCACACCAGAGAGACCTGTGGGAGCCGGGCTTGCCCGCGATGAACGATAACGCGGTTCTGGCTCAGCGCTCGCTACGCAGCATTTCCTTCGGCACGTATTTGCCGATCTCGAACTTGCCGATTGCTGCGCGGTGTACTTCGTCCGGGCCGTCGGCCAGGCGTAGGGTGCGTTGCATGGCGTACATATAGGCCAGCGGGAAATCGTTGGAAACCCCTGCCCCGCCATGCATCTGGATCGCCCGGTCGATCACCCGCAGTGCCACATTCGGCGCGACGACTTTGATCTGCGCAATCTCGCTTTTCGCGATTTTGTTGCCGACGGTGTCCATCATGTACGCCGCTTTCAAAGTCAGCAGACGCGCCATGTCGATTTCCATCCGCGAGTCGGCAATCTTGTCGATGTTACCGCCCAGTCGCGCCAGCGGTTTGCCGAACGCGGTGCGGCTCACCGAGCGTTTGCACATCAATTCCAGTGCACGCTCGGCCATGCCAACCGAGCGCATGCAGTGGTGAATCCGGCCCGGGCCGAGACGACCTTGAGCGATTTCGAAGCCGCGTCCTTCACCCAACAGGACGTTTTCGTACGGCACCCGCACATTATCGAACAGCACTTCAGCGTGACCGTGCGGCGCGTCGTCGTAGCCGAACACCGGCAACGGACGGACGATTTTCACACCGGGGGTGTCCACCGGCACGAGGATCATTGAGTGCTGGGCGTGACGCGGTGCGTCGGGATTGCTCAGGCCCATGAAGATCAGAATCTTGCAGCGCGGATCGCAGGCGCCGGAGGTCCACCACTTCTTGCCGTTGATCACCCACTCGTCACCATCACGCACGGCGCGGGCAGCCATGTTGGTGGCATCGGATGAGGCCACGTCGGGTTCGGTCATGGCGAACGCCGAGCGGATCTCGCCACGCAGCAAAGGTTCGAGCCAGCGCTGTTTCTGCTCTTCGTTGGCGTAACGCACCAGCACTTCCATGTTGCCGGTGTCCGGCGCCGAGCAGTTGAACGGCTCCGGCCCGAGCAGCGAACGGCCCATGATTTCCGCCAGCGGTGCGTATTCAAGGTTAGTCAGGCCAGCGCCGAGTTCCGACTCAGGCAAAAACAAATTCCACAGCCCTTCGGCCTTGGCCTTGAGTTTGAGCTCTTCCATGATCGCGGTCGGCTGCCAGCGGTCGCCTTCGGCAACCTGACGCTCGAACACGGCTTCGGCGGGATAAACGTAGGTGTCCATGAACGCGGTCACGCGCTCACGCAGTTCCTGAACCTTGGGCGAATAAGCGAAATCCATGAGCATCTACCTTCTTTTTGGAGAGGTTGTTTAGGTCATGCAATCGATGCTAGAACAGCGTTGATAATTTACCTAGCCTATTCTCGGCGTGTATTAACATTCATCACCGATATATGATTGGTTGATTTTCCTGGCCAGCCCGCCCACATAACAAGAGAAGCCGCGTAATGAATCTGAGCAAGGTCGACCTCAACCTTTTCATCGTCTTCGACGCGATCTACACCGAAGCCAACCTGACCCGCGCCGGGCAGATCGTCGGCATCACTCAGCCGGCAGTCTCCAACGCACTGGCGCGTCTGCGCGAGACGTTCAACGATCCGTTGTTCGTGCGCACCGCCCAAGGCATGGTGCCGACGCCGATGGCGCAGAACATCATTGGCCCGGTGCGTAACGCGCTGTCGCTGCTGCGAGTCTCGGTGCAGGAAAGCCGGATTTTCAACCCGTCGCAAGCGGTCAAGACATACCGCATCAGCATGACCGACCTGACCGAGGCGGTGATTCTGCCGCCGCTGTTCCAGCGCCTGCGCCGCCTGGCGCCCGCGGTGATCATTGAGAGCTTCCTGTCGAAACGTCGGGAAACCACCAAGGAACTGGCGGCCGGACGCCTCGACTTTGCCGTGGATGCGCCGCTCAACACCGACCCGCAGGTGCGTCATGTCAAGTTGATGGAAGACCGTTACGTGTGTGCGATGCGCAAGGGCCATCCGTTGGCGGGCAAGGAAAAATTCACCCTCGACGATTACCTGTCGCTGACCCACATTCATATTTCCAGCCGTCGCAGCGGTCTCGGGCATGTGGATCTGGCGCTGGGCAAAATGGGCATTCAGCGCAAGATCGCCCTGCGCTCCCAACACTATTTGATGGCATCACAAGTGTTGCAGCAGACCGACATGGTGATGACCGTGCCGGAGCGCTTTGCCCGTCGCCATGACCTGCACGCGTTTGTTTTGCCGGTCAACGATGTGCCGCCAGTGGAAACCCATCTCTATTGGCACGAAAGCACCGATCAGGACCCGGCCAACCGCTGGATGCGCGAGCAGATGATCGAGTTGTGCCAGCAAGTGACGGCGCATGAGAAGAAGCTCGACAAGCTGCAGGCGCCCGCCACTTGACGTAAACGTCAACCTGCCATTAGCTTAGCGCCAAGACATTATTTCGAGCGCTTTCATGAGCAGCCAGACCTACAGCATTTCCGACCTCGCCCGCGAGCTGGACATCACCACCCGGGCGATTCGCTTTTATGAAGAGCAAGGCCTGCTCAGCCCTGAGCGCCGAGGCCAGGAACGCATCTATTCGCCGCGTGACAAGGTCAGCTTGAAGCTGATCCTGCGCGGCAAGCGCATTGGATTTTCGCTGGCCGAGTGCCGCGAACTGATCGAGCTATATGACCCGTCCAGCGGTAACACCAAACAGCTGAACAGCATGCTGGCGAAAATCACTGAGCGCCGGGAACAGCTTGAGCAGCAGTTGCTGGATATCGAGCAGATGAAACTGGAGCTTGATACTGCTGAAGAGCGCTGTGTGCAGGCGCTGGAGCAGACTCTCAAGAATCAGCAAGCAATCCAGTAACACATAAATTCCCATGTAGGAGTGAGCCTGCTCGCGATAGCGGTGGGTCAGTCGACATCAATATTGAATGTGCGATTGCCATCGCGAGCAGGCTCACTCCCACAGGGTTCTCCATGTATTCAGATACTCAGCAGGTTCAGCCATGTCCCTCCCCTCCAAAGTACGCCTGATCGAAGTCGGCCCACGCGATGGCCTGCAAAACGAAGCCCAGCCCATCAGCGTCGCCGATAAGGTGCAACTGGTGGACGCGTTGAGCGCCGCCGGTCTGAGCTATATAGAAGTCGGCAGTTTCGTCTCGCCAAAGTGGGTACCGCAAATGGCCGGTTCCGCAGACGTCTTCGCGCAAATCCAGCGTAAACCCGGCGTGACGTACGGCGCACTGGCGCCGAACCTGCGCGGGTTTGAAGACGCTCTGGCGGCCGGCGTCAAAGAGGTTGCGGTGTTCGCCGCCGCGTCCGAAGCGTTCTCGCAGCGCAACATCAATTGCTCGATCAGCGAAAGCCTGGCGCGGTTTGCGCCGATCATGGAATCGGCGAAACAGCATGGCGTTACCGTGCGCGGTTACGTTTCCTGCGTGCTCGGTTGCCCTTATGAAGGCGAAGTCGCGCCGGAGCAAGTCGCAATGGTGGCTCGCGAGCTATATGCGATGGGCTGCTACGAAGTGTCCCTCGGTGACACCATCGGCACTGGCACCGCAGGCGCAACGCGGCACTTGTTCGACGTTGTTTCTGCGCAAGTGCCACGGGACAAACTCGCCGGACACTTCCACGACACCTACGGTCAGGCGATGGCCAATATCTACGCCAGTCTGCTCGAAGGCATTTCGGTGTTCGACAGTTCTATTGCCGGCCTCGGCGGCTGCCCGTATGCCAAAGGCGCGAGCGGTAACGTTGCGACCGAAGACGTGGTGTACCTGCTCAACGGTTTGGGCATCGAAACCGGTCTTGACCTGGACGCCTTGATTGCTGCGGGTCAGCAAATCAGTGCGGTGTTGGGTCGCCCAAGTGGCTCGCGTGTGGCCAAGGCTCGTAGCGCGCAGTGAGGGGGATGGTGTTACCGGTGTGTCCAAAACGTGGGCGTATACGAGTAACACGGAAACAAATTGTCTGGTTTTGTCTGAGGGACAAATCCTACAAAAACACCAAGCCGTTGTTTTTAAAGGATTTTTAAAAGTTGGCATGGCTTCTGCTATCTCTATGGCATAACAAGAATAAAAAGCAGCAAACCAATAAAAATAAGACGTACCGACTCTGACATAACAAAAACAACACGGCAGAGACGCAGCTAACAGATTTTTTTGGAGAAGGTGGCTTTTCAGGGTGCTCTCAGGAGTGACCCGCAACCGGGCAGAGAATAATAAAACTACCTTCAGGTAGCTCCCGAATCGGTTGGATCGCTTGGCGAAAAAGGCATCAGCGCTCAAAAAAATACGTTTGCTCTTGATCCCGCATGGGGATCGCCAAAAACAGCGGTAAAGGGTAACGGTTGCCAAAAACAACAACAGACCGCCCCTCAATAATAAAAAAGAGCACGCGACGACAAAATTAAAGGGGAGCTTCGGCTCCCCTTTGTGCACTCTGCGATTTGTGTTTTAACCACCATTACCCCTGTGGGAGCCAGCCTGCTGGCGATAGCGGGGGTTCAGGCAAATCCGGGTGACTGACACTTCGCCATCGCCAGCAGGCTGGCTCCCACAGGGGGTTTCTCAGACCTGCTTTTCGCGCAGTTCCTCGATACTGATCTCTCGCATCTTGAATTTCTGGATCTTGCCCGTCACCGTCATCGGAAACTCTTCGACGAATTTGAAGTGCCGTGGCGTCTTGAAGTGCGCGATGCGCTCCTTGCACCAGGTTTGCAATTCCAGCTCCGAGGCGCTGTGGCCGGGGTGGAATTTGATCCAGGCGACGATCTCCTCACCGTAACGCGAGCAGGGAATGCCGATCACCTGCACATCCGCCACGGCCGGATGGGTGAAGAAAAACTCCTCCAGCTCACGCGGATAAACGTTCTCGCCGCCGCGAATGATCATGTCCTTGTTACGCCCGGCGATGCACACGTAACCCTCGTCATTCATGCTCGCCAGATCACCTGTGTGCATCCAGCCTGCCTGATCGAGCGCCTCGGCGGTGGCCTGCGGGTTGTTCCAGTAACCGAGCATCACGCTGTAACCGCGGGTACACAGTTCACCGATGGTGCCGCGCGGCACCAGGTTGCCGGCCTCGTCGATGATCTTGCTTTCCAGTTGCGGCTGGGTGCGGCCGACGGTGGTCACGCGCAATTCCAGTTCGTCGGTCGGGCCGGTCTGCAATGACACCGGACTGGTTTCGGTCATGCCATAGGCGATCTGCACTTCACTCATGTGCATTTCCTTGATGACCCGGCGCATGACTTCAATCGGGCAAGTCGCACCGGCCATGATGCCGGTGCGCAGCGTCGACAGATCGAACTCGGCGCGCTGCGGCTGATCGAGCATGGCGATAAACATGGTTGGCACACCGTAGAGGCCGGTGGCCTTCTCTTCAGCGACGGTTTGCAGGGTCAGCAGCGGATCGAACGCGTCGTTGGGGTAAATCATGGTGCTGCCGTGGGTGATGCAGCCGAGGTTGCCCATGACCATGCCGAAGCAGTGATACAGCGGCACCGGGATCACCAGTCGATCAAGCGGCGTCAGGCCGATGCTTTCGCCGACCATATAACCGTTATTGAGGATGTTGTAGTGACTGAGGGTCGCGCCCTTGGGGAAACCGGTGGTGCCGGAGGTGTACTGAATATTCACCGGTTGATCGAAGTGCAGGCTGTTGCTGCGTTCATTCAATTGTGCTGGCGAGACACTGGCCGCCAGATCTGTCAGTTGCGACCACGGGAGGAAGCCTGACGGCGGTTGCGCATCGAGGCTGATCACTCCGCGCAACTCCGGCAGGCGCTCGCTGCGCAACTGACCGATGGATTGCTCCTCCAGTTCTGGCGCCAGGCCCTGCAACATGCCGTGGTAGTTCGAGGACTTGAACGCTCCGGCGCAGACCAGCCACTGGCAGCCGGATTGTTTGAGCACGTACTCCAGTTCGGAACTGCGGTACGCCGGGTTGATGTTGACCAGGATCACGCCGATTTTTGCGGTGGCGAATTGAGTGATGCACCACTGCGCGCAGTTCGGCGCCCAGATGGCAAGTCGATCACCGGCCTGCAAACCCAACGCCATCAAGGCTCTGGCATGCAGATCCACCGCGTCGGCCAGTTGTCGCCAGGTGTAACGCAACTGCTGATGGCGCACCACCAGCGCATCGCCGTCGGGATACTGCGCGACGGTCTGATCGAACTTCTGCCCGATGGTCATCGCCAGCAAGGCTTTGTCCTGTGAACCACGGGTGTAGCTGCGTTGCGGGCTTGCACTGGGTTGATCCATGACGACCCCTATTGTCTTTATTTATGGGTTGCCGACGTTCCTGTAGGAGTGAGCCTGCTCGCGATTTCGGTGTGCCAGCCTATATTTCATCGACTGAAACTACGCCATCGCGAGCAGGCTCACTCCTACAGAAAACGGTCCGCTTTCTATCTTGAACTGGCCATACTCTCGCTCAAGTTGACGTTAACGTAAAGGGTGATTGACAGCCATTCGTCACAGGCTTACGTTAACGTAAAGGTGAGAGCTGAATGACCGCCCTCCCCACCCTACAAAAAAGCCAAAAGGTGACCCATGAGCTACCCATCCCTGAACTTTGCCCTCGGTGAAACCATCGACATGTTGCGCGATCAGGTTCAGTCCTTCGTCGCCGATCAGATCGCACCACGTGCGGCGCAGATCGACAGCGACAACCTGTTCCCCGCCGATATGTGGCGCAAGTTCGGTGACATGGGCCTGCTCGGCATCACCGTGCCGGAAGAGTACGGCGGCGCGGGTCTGGGTTACCTGGCGCATGTGGTGTCGATGGAAGAAATCAGCCGTGGCTCGGCCTCGGTGGCGTTGTCCTACGGTGCGCATTCCAACCTCTGCGTGAATCAGATCAACCGCAACGGCAACCACGAACAGAAAACCAAATACCTGCCGAAGCTGATCAGCGGCGAACACGTCGGCGCCCTCGCCATGAGCGAACCGAATGCCGGCTCCGATGTAGTGTCGATGAAACTGCGTGCCGACAAACGCGGTGACCACTTCGTCCTCAATGGCAGCAAAACCTGGATCACCAACGGCCCCGACGCTAACACTTATGTGATCTACGCCAAGACCGATCTGGAAAAAGGCGCCCACGGCATCACCGCATTCATCGTCGAGCGCGACTGGAAAGGCTTCAGCCGCAGCAGCAAGTTCGACAAGCTTGGCATGCGCGGTTCCAACACTTGCGAGCTGTTCTTCGATGACGTCGAAGTGCCGGAAGAAAACATCCTCGGCGTGCTCAATGGCGGCGTAAAAGTGCTAATGAGCGGCCTCGATTACGAACGCGTCGTGCTGTCCGGTGGACCGACCGGGATCATGCAATCGTGCATGGACCTGATCGTGCCATACATCCACGACCGCAAGCAGTTCGGCCAGAGCATCGGCGAATTCCAGCTGATCCAGGGCAAAGTCGCCGACATGTACACCCACCTCAATGCCAGCCGCGCCTATCTGTATGCGGTCGCCCAGGCCTGCGAGCGTGGCGAGACCACCCGTAAAGACGCTGCCGGGGTCATCCTCTACACCGCCGAACGCGCCACACAAATGGCCCTCGACGCGATCCAGATTCTTGGCGGCAACGGCTACATCAACGAATTCCCGGCCGGTCGTCTGTTGCGCGACGCCAAGCTGTACGAAATTGGCGCCGGCACCAGTGAGATTCGTCGCATGCTGATCGGTCGCGAACTGTTCAACGAAACCCGCTAAACGGAGCTGCCCATGGCTATCTTGCATACCCAGCTCAACCCTCGTTCGGCGGAATTCGCCGCCAACAGCGCGGCAATGCTCAAACAGGTCGACGCCCTGCACACCCTGCTCGCCCAAGTGGCGCAAGGTGGCGGCGCGAAAGCCCAGGAACGCCACACCTCGCGGGGCAAACTGCTGCCGCGTGAGCGCATCAATCGCTTACTCGACCCGGGCTCGCCGTTTCTGGAGATCAGCCAGTTGGCCGCGCACGCCGTTTATGGCGAAGAAGTGCCGGCAGCGGGTGTGATTGCCGGGATCGGTCGGGTTGAAGGCGTCGAGTGCATGATCGTCGCCAACGACGCAACGGTAAAAGGTGGCTCGTATTACCCGCTGACCGTGAAGAAACACCTGCGCGCGCAGACCATCGCCCAGCAAAATCGTCTGCCGTGCATCTATCTGGTGGACTCGGGCGGCGCCAACCTGCCGCGTCAGGATGAAGTGTTCCCGGACCGTGAGCACTTCGGACGGATCTTCTTCAACCAGGCCAACATGAGCGCCATGGGCATCCCGCAGATCGCCGTGGTGATGGGCTCGTGCACCGCTGGCGGTGCGTATGTGCCGGCGATGGCAGACGAAGCGATCATGGTGCGCAATCAGGCGACGATTTTCCTCGCCGGGCCACCGCTGGTGAAGGCGGCAACCGGTGAAGTGGTCAGCGCTGAAGATCTTGGCGGGGCCGATGTGCACTGCAAGATTTCCGGGGTCGCCGACCACTACGCAGAGAGTGACGAACATGCGCTCGCCCTCGCCCGCCGCAGCGTTGCCAACCTCAACTGGCGCAAGCTTGGCGAAGTGCAACAGCGCGCGCCGATTGCTCCGCTGTACAGCAGCGACGAGTTGTACGGCGTGGTGTCGGCCGATGCCAAGCAGCCATTCGATGTGCGCGAAGTGATTGCGCGGCTGGTCGACGGTTCGGTGTTCGATGAATTCAAAGCGCTGTTCGGCACCACGCTGGTGTGTGGTTTCGCTCACTTGCATGGCTACCCGATTGCGATTCTGGCGAACAACGGCATCCTGTTCGCCGAAGCGGCGCAGAAAGGCGCGCACTTCATCGAACTGGCTTGTCAGCGCGGCATTCCATTGCTGTTTTTGCAGAACATCACCGGGTTCATGGTCGGCCAGAAATACGAGGCTGGCGGCATCGCCAAGCACGGTGCGAAACTGGTGACTGCTGTGGCCTGCGCCAAGGTTCCGAAATTCACCGTGATCATCGGCGGCAGCTTCGGCGCCGGCAACTACGGCATGTGCGGTCGTGCTTATGATCCGCGTTTTCTGTGGATGTGGCCGAACGCGCGGATTGGCGTGATGGGCGCCGAACAGGCGGCTGGCGTGCTGGTGCAGGTCAAGCGCGAACAGGCTGAACGTAGCGGTCAGTCTTTCAGCGACGCGCAGGAAACCGAGATCAAGCAACCAATCCTCGACCAGTACGAAGAGCAGGGTCATCCCTATTATTCCAGCGCACGACTGTGGGACGACGGCGTCATCGACCCGGCGCAGACCCGCGACGTGCTGGCCCTGGCCTTGTCCGCGTCGTTGAACGCGCCAATCGAACCGAGCCGCTTCGGCGTGTTCCGGATGTGATCGGGAGAATCTCATGAGCGATTTCAACACCCTTCAACTGCACAACGATCCCCGGGGTTTCGCCACCCTGTGGCTGAACCGCGAAGAAAAGAACAACGCGTTCAACGCCGAGATGATCCGCGAGTTGATCCTCGCGCTGGACAAGGTCGCCAGCGACGCGAGCCTGCGCTTCCTGCTGGTACGCGGGCGCGGCAAGCACTTCAGCGCCGGCGCCGATCTGGCATGGATGCAGCAATCGGCCGAACTCGATTACCACACCAACCTCGACGACGCCCGTGAACTGGCGGAGTTGATGTACAACCTCGCCAAACTGAAAATCCCCACCCTGGCCGTGGTGCAAGGCGCGGCATTCGGCGGTGCGTTGGGACTGATCAGTTGCTGCGACATGGCCATCGGCGCCGATGACGCGCAGTTCTGCCTGTCGGAAGTGCGCATCGGTCTGGCGCCTGCGGTGATCAGCCCATTCGTGGTGCAAGCCATCGGCGAGCGTGCGGCCCGTCGTTACGCGCTGACCGCCGAACGTTTTGGCGGCCAGCGCGCGCGGGAAATCGGCCTGTTGTCCGACAGCTATCCAGCTTCTGAGCTGGAACAGAAAACCGAGCAATGGATCGACAATCTGCTGCTCAACAGCCCCGCCGCCATGCGCGTCAGCAAGGACTTGCTGCGCGAAGTCGGCAACGGTGCGCTGACACCGGCCCTGCGTCGCTACACCGAAAACGCCATCGCGCGCATCCGTGTAAGCCCCGAAGGCCAGGAAGGCTTGCGCGCCTTTCTGCAAAAGCGTCCGCCGAGCTGGCAAGCCGCAACTACCACCAAGGAGTCGCGTTGATGAGCGCACCTGTTCTCACCACCCTGCTGGTGGCCAACCGTGGCGAAATCGCTTGCCGGGTCATGCGTACCGCCAAGGCTCTGGGCCTGACCACCGTCGCCGTGCACAGCGCCACCGACCGCGATGCGCGACACAGCCGTGAGGCGGATATCCGCGTTGATCTGGGCGGCAGCAAAGCGGCTGACAGCTATCTGCAAATCGACAAATTGATCGCAGCGGCCAAGGCCAGCGGCGCTCAGGCGATTCATCCGGGTTATGGCTTTCTCTCGGAGAACGCCGGATTCGCACGCGCCATTGAAGCGGCGGGACTGATTTTCCTCGGCCCACCGGCTTCGGCCATCGACGCGATGGGCAGCAAATCCGCCGCCAAGGCGTTGATGGAAACTGCTGGTGTGCCGCTGGTGCCGGGGTATCACGGTGAAGCGCAGGATGTCGAAACCTTCCGCGCCGCTTGCGAGCGGATCGGCTATCCAGTGCTGCTCAAGGCCACTGCCGGTGGCGGCGGCAAAGGCATGAAAGTGGTCGAGGACGTCAGCCAGTTGGCCGAAGCGCTGGCCTCGGCCCAGCGTGAAGCGCAGTCGTCGTTCGGCGACTCGCGGATGCTGGTCGAGAAATACCTGCTCAAGCCACGCCACGTGGAAATTCAGGTGTTCGCCGATCAACACGGCAATTGCCTGTATCTGAACGAACGCGATTGTTCGATTCAGCGTCGCCATCAGAAAGTTGTCGAAGAGGCACCGGCACCGGGTCTGAGCCCGGAGCAGCGTCGGGCAATGGGCGAAGCGGCCGTGCGTTCGGCGCAGGCCATCGGTTATGTCGGCGCCGGCACCGTGGAGTTTTTGCTGGACGCTCGCGGCGAATTCTTCTTCATGGAAATGAACACCCGCTTGCAAGTCGAACACCCGGTGACTGAAGCGATCACTGGCCTCGATCTGGTGGCCTGGCAAATCCGTGTTGCCCGAGGTGAAGCGCTGCCGATCACTCAGGAGCAGATGCCGCTGAATGGGCACGCGATTGAAGTGCGGCTTTACGCGGAAGACCCGGCCAATGATTTTCTACCGGCCACCGGACGTCTGGAGTTGTATCGCGAATCGGCCGAAGGGCCCGGGCGCCGGGTCGATAGCGGGGTTGATGAAGACGACGAGATTTCGCCGTTCTACGACCCGATGCTCGGCAAGTTGATTGCCTGGGGCGAAGATCGTGAACAGGCGCGCCTGCGTTTACTGAGCATGCTCGATGAGTTTGCGATTGGCGGGTTGAAGACCAACATCAACTTTCTGCGGCGGATCATCGGTCACCCGGCGTTTGCGGCGGCAGAGCTGGATACCGGGTTTATTCCGCGTTATCAGGAGCAACTGTTGCCGGCTGCGGGTGAGCTGAGCGATGAGTTCTGGAACACCGCGGCTCAGGCGTTTGCGCAAAGTCTGCCGGTCACGGCGCGTGCGGATGATCCGGCGTCGCCATGGGCGATCAACAGTGGTTTGCGTGCCGGGTTGCCGAGGGAAATCACTCTGCACTTGAGCTGCGAGGGGCAGGATCGGGCACTGACACTGGGTGCTGGTGGCGATGCGAAACTGCTGGGTGAGCAATTGCTGACCGAGCACAACGGCCTGCGTCGTCAGCAACGGGCAATTCGTGTCGGTGATTCGCTGTATCTGCAATGGGATGGCGAGTTGCGACGTGTCCAGACCTACGATCCGATCAGCGCCGTCGAGGCCAGTAACAGCCATCAGGGCGGCCTGACTGCACCAATGAACGGCAGCATCGTCCGGGTGTTGGTGGAAGCCGGCCAATCGGTGGAAGCCGGCGCGCAACTGGTAGTGCTCGAAGCGATGAAAATGGAGCACAGCATCCGTGCGCCGCATGCCGGGGTGATCAAAGCGCTGTATTGCCAGGAAGGTGAAATGGTTGGCGAAGGCAGCGCATTGGTCGAGTTGGAAGAGGTTTAAAAAACAGGATCGATCCTACATCTGGCGAGGATCGATCCGACTAAAACCTGGCCGTTGCCTGAACCACTACACCGATAATTCGACACTCATCGGTAAACAGGGCTTTCGGCCAGGTCGGATTGAGCGGCATGAGATAACGCTGGCCGCCCTCTTCGTCCAGCTTGCGAAAGATTGCCTCTTCGCTGTCCGGCCATTGCGCGATCACCAACTTGCCGGGGACTGCTTCCATTGCCGGGTCCACGAGGATCAGCATGCCTTCCGGGATGCTTTGACCGCTGGGCGCCGTCATTGAGTTACCCGTTACCGTCAGCCAGAACGCTGGGCCGCCAGCGTGATAATCCGTCAGCTCGAAACGCTGCTTGCCTTGTGTTGGCAGGTAGGACGGCGTGTCACTTTCGTGCAGCTCACACGGCGAACGCCAGTCGCTGACTGGGTAGCGGAAGTAAGGGTTGTACTTCTGTGCCAACGGCATTTCATTGTCAGGGGTTAATTGGGGTTCCCGGATCACCAGCGCCACCTCAAGGAATTCCATACCCAGCGCTTGCAGCACGCTGTTCATTTCCTTGATGCCGGGCTCACGACGTTTGTTCAGCCAATGGCCGATACCGCCCTGGGACATGCCGACGCGCTCTCCGAGCTCTACTTGAGTGATTTTGAGTTCACTCATTTTGGCCTTGACCAACTCAATCCATTTATCCATGTGCGGCACCTTACGTGGACGGCCACGGCCAACAAAACACAAATTGTAGTATTTAAATTCTGGTCACAACTACGTTAGGTATTAGGCTGGGGACATGGATTTCAATCAAACACGGAGTGTCCCCCTCACCATGAACATCCCCAGCAATGACTTGCTCGATCAGCAAATCGATACCACCTTCACCTCACCACAAGGCTGTGCTGCCGCACAACGGGCACTGGATTACTACTTGAAACCAGCTGTTTCAGAACCCGATAGCGAGCCGCACTTTTTCGACGTCAATCGCAATATCAAAAGTGAAGAGGCGCTGGTGCATGCATCAGATCTGTTGCGCTGTGCGGCGGCCACGGCATTCAAATCCGCAGAGAACCTGCAAGGCGCAAGTCGTGATCTGGCGTTTTCGGTAGTGCATATGGTGGATATGGCGAAAGCGATGGTGGACCGGTCGCTGGATGGAGATAGAGATTGAGGGACGGCAGTCCCGACGGACGGGAAAGAATTTTCCAATCGCGCAGATAAAAACATTTGACTTGCAAATGATAATGATTATTATTGCATGCAGCTGGTCGCGAGATCAGTCGATGGACCAGAGACCTTAGGTCGGTCTTCTGGACTATCTCCTCATCAGGCTAATCACGGTTTTTGACCCGGCTTTTTGCCGGGTCTTTTTTTGCCCGTTTTTCGGGCTTATGTCTTCAGGCTAATGAAGTCTTCAGGTACTGCAAATTCGATGGCGCGGATAATATCAAAAGAATATCGCTTGGCAAGAGATGCCCGACGCCATTGGGGCAAACTAATGACAATTAGCACTTGAGAATCAATTGCACAGCCTCTAAGCTGCATCCGCGTCATGGAGGACGCCCCCCGCCACAGCCCCGCAATATCCCTCGGTTCTACCCTCTCCTTGCGTGTAAAGTAATCGCCATAAAAATCATATTCAGGAACCGATTATGACCGTGGCTAAATCTTCGTTCGACATCAGCGCCAATTTCGACAGCGGCAACATCCAGGTTATCGATATCAGCAATCCGCTCAGCCCGGTTCTGGCAATTCGCCCAGACACCCGCAGCGCGCATTTTCAATGGTTCCACTTCAAGGCCAGCGGCCTGCATGTTGGCCAGGAACACTGGTTTCGCCTGAACAACGCCAGCCAGTCTTCGTACAACAAGGCCTGGACCGGATATCAAGCGGTCGCCTCCTACGATCACGTCAACTGGTTCCGCGTGCCAACCATTTTTGAAGGCGACTGCCTGCGCTTCTGCCTCGAAGCCACGCAGACTCACGCCTGGTTCGCCTATTTCGAACCTTACAGCCGTGGTCGCCACGACTGGCTGATCGAACAGGCACTGACCAAGGCCGGCACTGAATTGCTGGCGACCGGCAAGAGCGTCGAAGGTCGTGATATTCAACTGCTGCGCAAAGGCACGGGTGCCGAGGGTCAACGCAAGATCTGGATCATCGCCCAACAACACCCGGGCGAGCACATGGCTGAATGGTTCATGGAAGGCGTGATCGAACGCCTGGAAAAGCACGACGATCCGGTATTGAATAAATTGCTCGCCAGCGCCGATCTGTATCTAGTGCCGAACATGAACCCCGACGGCGCTTTCCACGGCCACCTGCGCACCAACGCCATGGGCCAGGATCTGAACCGCGCGTGGCAGAGCGCCAGTCAGGAAGTCAGCCCGGAAGTCCTTTTCGTACAGCAACAGATGGAAAAGTACGGCGTTGATCTGTTCCTCGACGTACACGGTGATGAAGAAATCCCTCACGTCTTCACCGCTGGCTGCGAAGGCAATCCGGGTTACACACCACGCCTGGAGAAACTCGAAGAACATTTCCGCAGCCATCTGAAGCGCACGACCAAAGACTTCCAGACCAAGTACGGCTACACCCGCGACGAGCCGGGTCAGGCCAATATGACACTGGCCTGCAACAGCGTCGGCCAGAAATACGATTGCCTGTCGCTGACCCTGGAAATGCCGTTCAAAGACCATGACGACGCACCGAACCCGGAGACCGGTTGGTCAGGCAAACGCTCGAAACAACTGGGCAAGGACGTATTGACCACCATCGCCGACATGGTCGATACCTTGCGCTGATCCCTCCGCACCACCAAAAGATCGCAGCTTGTCTGCGATCTTTTGCTTTGCACCATCACCTCTTTTCGCCCAATCAGGTTGCAATATAAAACTAGCGAGCCTAACGTGACTCTGGTTTTATTTTGAAACCTGAAAAGGACATCGGACATGCAATCCCATTCACTCAGCAACGCCGTAGTGCTGTTGTTTTCCGTCGCCTGTGGACTGGCGGTTGGCAACGTCTACTACGCCCAGCCCTTGCTCGACGCTATGGCGGAAGCATTCGCCATGTCGCCAGCAACCATCGGCATCGTCATTACTCTGACTCAGGTTGGCTACGGCATCGGCCTGGTGTTGCTGGTGCCGCTCGGCGATCTGCTCAATCGGCGGCGACTGATCGTTACGCAAACCCTGTTGTCAGCAGCGGCCTTGTTAATCATCGCTTTCGCGCCAAACAGCGCCTGGCTTTTGCTCGGCATGACTCTGACCGGTCTGCTGGCGGTGGTCACTCAAGTATTGGTGGCTTACGCCGCAACGCTGGCGATACCGGCGCAACGTGGCCGAGTGGTCGGTGTGGTGACCAGCGGCATTGTCGTGGGTATTTTGCTCGCGCGTACGGTTGCCGGCGGCATGGCAGATCTGGCCGGTTGGCGGGCGATTTATCTGCTGTCGGCCGGGCTGACACTGCTGATGGCGCTGCTGTTGTTTCGTGTGCTGCCCAAGGATGAAGCCCCACAACCGGCGACCACCTACACCGCGTTGATCACTTCAGTGTTCAGCCTGTTTCGAGAAGAACCGGTGCTGCGCCAACGAGCAATTCTCGCCCTGCTGACCTTCGCCAGCGCGATGGTTTTGTGGACCCCGATGGTGCTGCCGCTGGCCGCGCCGCCACTGTCGCTGTCACATAGCGAAATCGGCTTGTTCGGTCTCGCCGGCGCGGCGGGTGCACTGGCGGCTGCGCGGGCCGGACATCTCGCAGATCGAGGCCTCGGGCAATGGGTCAGCGGAATGTCGTTGTTACTGATGCTCGGCTCATGGCTGCCAATCGCCCTCACCCAGTCCTCTTTGTGGGCACTGCTGCTGGGGGTAATCACACTGGATCTGGGTTTGCAGGCCGTACACGTCACCAGCCAGAGCATGATCTACAGCGTCCGTCCGCAAGCGCAAAGCCGCTTGACCGCCGGTTACATGCTTTTCTATTCGATCGGCAGCGCTTTGGGTTCAATCGGCTCAACCGCGATCTACGCATGGGCCGGCTGGACTGGCGTGTGCTTGCTGGGCGCGGCGATCAATACGGTGGCGTTGGGTTATTGGTGGCTGACACTGAAAAGTGGCGCACCCTCACGATGCGCCACTGAGGCCGGTTAACCGCGATCGCGCCCGCGCAACATGCTGTCGAGCACCTCGTCGCGGCGCACCCAGCCATGGAACAGCGCCGCCGCCAGGTGCAGCAGCACCGTCAGGAACAGCAGGTACGCCAGATACCCATGCGCCTTGCGCAATATCGCAAACACCTGCGCATCGGCCGGCAGAATCGACGGCAACTGCAACGACGTGCCGAGCATCACCGGATCGCCCGCCGCACTGATCATCGCCCAACCGAGCAGCGGCAACACCAGCATCAACGCATACAGCAACACATGCGAAGCCTTGGCCGCCATCACCTGCCAACCCGGCAGATCCGCCGGCAGCGGTGGCTGGCGAGTAGAAAAACGCACCAACAATCGCACGATGACCAGCGCCAATATCGCGATGCCCAACGGTTTATGCAGATGGATCAGCCATTCATGCCGTTCCGAAATCGAGGTAACCATGCCAGCACCAATAAACAGCATGGCGATGATCATCAGCGCCATCAGCCAATGCAGCAGCCGCGCCGCCAGAGCAAAATGAGTCGGTTGCGTGCTCATGGACGAGCCTCCTGTTTGGCGGCGGGCAATTGGCTGACTTCGCTGGTGCGACGCAGGTAGGAATCGGCGTAGCCGGCTGAACGAGCTGCGAGCAATGGGTCGTTGGAACCTTCGATCCCGGCCGGCAATACCAGCGGGTCGTAGTTGATATCGCGGCACTCGCCGCTGAGTTGCGGCTGGGTTTTCTCCAGCACCAGCGTGCCGGCGTTCAACACTTTGCGCCCGTCAGGCCATTTTTTGCTGGCGTCATTCACCGGGTCGGCAGGATCGGCCAGAGTGATATTCAACTGCCAGCGCAGCGGCCCTTCGGCCAGACGCTGCACCAGATCCTTCTCCAGATAATCAGCGCCCTCCCCAGCCTTGGCGCCTGCCGCGTCCTGCACCAGCGGCGTCATGCTCCAGCGCACCGCCTGTTTCTGGCCGCTGGCGTTGACCAGATAAAACGCGTTGACGCTGTTATAGGTTTCGGTCACGTAACTGGCCGATGGCTTGGCGGTCTTCACCCACGTCAGAAACGGCACGGTTTCCGGGTGGGAGGCAAAGAATGCCGGCACCTTGGCCGGATCGGGTTTGCCAGTGGCCGGATCGGGCGACTGTGCCTGCTGCAGTTGGTAAAACGCCTCGGGCGTGCCCACCGGGAACACCGGCATGCTGTTCATCCCGGTGCGCCACTGCTGGCCGTTGGCCTGGGTGAAACGCAGTGCCATGCTGCGGATCGGCACACTGTTGTCCGGCGCATAAGGATTGCCCGCCGGCAACGCGAAACGTCCGACCACCGGGGTGGTTGGCTCGTTGAAGACTTGTGCGACTGAAAACGCCCGGGCCTCGCCACTGCTCTCGAAATGCCCGATCACGCACACCCCTTTGGCGTGATTTCGACGGAACCCAGGATGCACACCGTTGTTTTTTTCCAGCACATCGACCAGCGCCTTGGGCGTCAGACGTTGTGGGTCAAACGTGCCATGCACGTAGGCAAATGCCGCTGCCACTGCGCCAACGACCACGGCAATGCCGGCCAGACGCAATACCATGCTCGCGGCACTCAATGGCGGGCGTTGCGGCCCCCCGGGCGGTGAGGTGCGATCAACCATGAACGACTCCAGGGCCAGCGGCCACAAGTAGGAAGAATCAGCAAGACGCACCCCGTGGGGATTTATTCCATGGCCCGGTATTTATTTTTGCGAACGTGGAATAACCTCGAACGGCAAGCGTCTCCCTAGTCCACAGCGTAGTGACTAGCAGAATTTCATGAGCGAATTCGACGAACAACTGAGAGAAATCATTCCCAGATTGCGCCGCTTTGCCGTGTCGTTGACGCGCAACAGCAGCAGCGCCGACGATCTGGTGCAGGCCAGCCTTGAGAGGGCCTTGTCGAGTTGGGGTGATAAACGCGCCGACGGAGATCTGCGTGCCTGGCTGTTTTCGATCCTTTATCGCCAGTTTCTCGATGCCCACCGACGCTCGCGACGTTATGCGCGAATGCTCGAGTTCTTCACCGGTCGCGACGATTCCGAACCTTCGGCCGAGCGCACGGTGATCGCTCAATCGACCCTGCAAGCCTTTGATCGCCTGCCCACCGAGCAGCGCGCCCTGCTGCTGATGGTGTCGGTGGAAGGCTTGACTTATAAGGAGGTCGCCGAGATTCTTGGCGTCCCCACCGGCACCGTGATGTCGCGCCTGTCCCGCGCCCGCCAGGCCTTGCGCCAAATGAGCGACGGGGAAATCAGCAGCCCTTCTTTGCGGATACTCAAATGATCAGCATGCCTC
Source organism: Pseudomonas sp. NPDC087346 (assembly GCF_044744235.1). Taxonomy (NCBI): domain Bacteria; kingdom Pseudomonadati; phylum Pseudomonadota; class Gammaproteobacteria; order Pseudomonadales; family Pseudomonadaceae; genus Pseudomonas; species Pseudomonas sp. NPDC087346. Next base: position 56,704 of record NZ_JBIUXX010000024.1, on the reverse strand, counting down.
CCAGCGAGCAGGACCTGCACGCTTACGTTGACCACCAACTCAGTGAAGCCGACCGGCGTGTGCTGGACGCCTGGCTGGCCAATCACCCGGAACAGGCCAAACAGGTCAGAACCTGGCAACAGGATGCCCAGCAACTGCGTGCGGCCCTCGGCGGTGCGCTGCAACAAACCGCCAATGCGGATCTTGATCCGGCAATCATTCGTCAGCGCCTTAAACGTCAGTCACGGCGTCACCTGGCCAGTGCCGCCGTGTTGTTGATCGCCGTCGGCATCGGTGGTTTCAGCGGTTGGCAGGCTCGGGAAATGACCATGATTCATCCGACGCTGCCGATGACTGACGCTTTGCAGGCTTATCGCCTGATTGCACAGCAAGGGATGTTGCCGGCTGACTACAAGGTCGATGGTGACGGCAACATGCAGCATTGGCTCGATCGCTACTTCACTCAGGCCAATCGCTTGCCGGACCTGACGGCTGCCGGGTTTCAACCGGTCAGCGGGCGCCTGCTGAGTACCGATGAAGGGCCTGCGGCGATGGTCATGTATGAAGATCGTGGCGGACACAAGGTCAGTTTTTATGTACGTCCGCCGGGGCCGAAAAACACCTTTTTGCCGCGTGGCAGTCGCAGTGATGGCGGGTTACAGGCTGAGTATTGGTCGGGCAGCGGTTACAACTATGCGATGGTCAGCCCGGTTGATACGCCGGTGGCAGAGCAGCTCAAGCAATCCCGGCAATTCTGAAAAAACACCGAAGATCCCCTGTAGGAGTGAGCCTGCTCGCGATGGCGTCGAATCAGCAAAGTCATTTGCTGAATGACACACCGCCATCGCGAGCAGGCTCACTCCCACAAGGGGACTGTGTGCTTTCAGAAACCGACGTCGAGCACCACATTATCCAGATAGGTGCCGGCCGGTGGCGTGGTCTGGTCGGTGTAGATCTTCGCGTTGTAATTGAAGATCTGGCTGCCGGTACCCAAACCATTGCCCGGATTGACCTCGGCATCGGTACTGGATCGACGGGCACTGCCGACACTCCCCCAACGAGTAGTGCCCGCGCTTTTGAAGATGTCATAAGCCAGATAGTTGCCGCTGGAAATCATCCGCCGCCGGCCACCGACGCTGATCGGGTTTTGCCCGTCGCTCAGGCCCACGGTATAGGCGCTGCCCTTGGTGCAAGCCAGGTTGATGGTCAGCCCGGTGACCGGAGTGAAAGCGCTGATCACCGGCGCACTGCCGAACGCGATGTTCGGCGCAGTGATTGTGCAATCGTTGCTCACCGTCATGTTGACCGTCAGCGTCGTGGTGCCGCTATTGATGTCACGTCCGAGACAGACACTGCCAATGCCGATCCCGGAGCAATAATTCCAGTTCCAGAAAATGCTCAGGGTTTCGCTGTAGACCCCGGCGGCGACATTGCTGCCAATGGTCGTGCCCAGATACAGCGGCACGGTTTTCGGCGTCGTGCCACCGAGCAATCCCAACGCATCGATGATGCCGTTACGCGCGAAGTCATAAGCGGTGCCGCGAGTCAGCGGATAGCTGGTGCTGTTGTTGGCGTAGATCGTGTAGCTGATCACATCACCGGTCGGCCCGAGCAAGCCACTCTGAGTCGAAGTGACCGTCGCCCAGAAATGGTCGTTGCTGGTGAGTAACGACAGCAGCGAACCGGTACAACTCAATCCGCCATTCAGCGTCGAACTGGGTTGGGTTGTGGTGCGCACGGCAATCGAGCTGATCGTGCCGAATCCCGCTGGTGCGGTAGTGACCACCGAGCACAAGGCCTGCGCCACCCCTGGCAGCATCAGCACCAGCCACAGACAAATCCTCGCACCGGTCATTGGCACACCAACGGGCCAATCAGCGGGATCTGCGTCTGATTCATATCCACGCTGAATTTCACCTGACAGGTCTTGCCGTCGGCCAGACTCACCTGCAATGCGTTGTCTGCCTGAAGGTTCTCCAGATACACCAGACCGTCCCAACCCACCACCGTGCGCGTGCCACTCTGCTCATGCAGCACACCGGCGCCGAGTGGCAGTTCGCGTTGTTGCGCATCCACCAGCACGATGCTCGCGGCAACCACCCGGGTCAGCGGAAATTCCAGCAGATAACCGCTGCCACGCCGCACGGCGATGCGTTGTTCAACGTTAGGGCTGCGCACGTTGGCCGGCAGGTTCAGCGGATCGATCTCGTATTTCCCGCGGTAATAGGCACTGCTCCATGGCACCAGCAAGTGGCCATTGCTGTCGGTCTGACCGACCTGCTGGTTTTCGTAGCGCACGGGGATATTGGCAAAGCCATCGGTGCTGACCACCACAAACGCGTCGTCGATGCGATTGGCGGCGAACACCTGACGGTCCATCCACACCAGCGATCCGCTGGCATCTGCCCAACGGGTTTCGGCATCGGAAGTGCCATAGACACCCGCCTGCAATTGCACCGCTTGCAGGCGCCAGGTCACGTCAGCCTGACGGTAATCGGCGCCGTCACCCTTGGCATAGCCGACGTTGAAACCGACCCCGCCCTCAGTCGGCACCGCACGGCTGTAGTTGACCCGTTGCTGACTTTGCCCGGTTTTGCTGCGCTCGCTGCTGACCGCCAGACTGCCGCGCAAGTCGAACGGAATCACCAGTTGCGCCTGCATCGCCCAATTACTGTCGCCGATTTCGCGGTTGGCCGACAGATAGAAACTGCTGTTGCGCCACAGCGGTTTGCTCCAGCTCAGATTGAGCAAGCGGGTACGCGAGTCATCCGCTGCGCGCACGTCGAAATAGCCGGCACCGAGGCTGCCCCAGCGGTCGAGATTGACGCTCAGGGTGACTTGCTCGCTACGGCGGCTGAGGCTGATGTAAGGGCTGTCGACTACGGTCAGGTCGGCGTATTGATCGCGGCGTTGCAGACGCTGATAAGAAAAGCTGTAGCGCTGGCTGCTGTACTGATAGCCGAGGCTCAATTGCTCGCCGCCGTCACCATCGAAACGGCTCTGGCTGATCGCACTGTTGAGCACACCGAAGTTGCCCAGCCGCCAGTTGCCACCGATGCCGCCGATGGTCAGCGAATCAGAGGCTTCGGCATGGCTTTCCAGGGTGAAGCTGTCACTCACGCCGTAGCGCAGACTCCCCGAAGTCACGCCGGGGCCGTAGCTGAAATCCTTCAAACCATAATCGCGGCGCAAGCTACCACCAGCCACCGAAAAATCGCTCAAACCTTTTTGCAGCAGAGTGCTGGTGACGTAGAACGGCACGGTGGTCGAGACTTGCCGACCGAGCGCGTCAGTGGTGACGACCACCGCTTCCCCGGCGCCATTGATAAACGGAATATTGGTCAGGGTGTACGGCCCCGGTTGCAGGTCGGCGCTGCTGGATTTATAGCCGTTGATGAACAGGTCCACCGAAGACGGCACCGCCGCTTCCCCGGCAAACTGCGGCAGCGGATACGTCACCAGATCCGGACGCACCGCGAAGTCCCGCGAGAACTGCACACCGCCCAAGCGCACCGAACTGCTCCAGGGCAATGCGCCGCTGATCACATCACCAGCCTCGTAAGTGAGCATTCGCTCGTCATCGGAGAAGCGCCAGGTGGTGTCGTAACGCAGATAACCGTTGTTCAACGTATTGACCGAATCCCCCGACAACGTTCGGCGGTACTGCCCGGTGTTGGACAAGGTGCCCCAATTGTCGAACAGCCGTACCTCGTTCCACGCCGCCAGATACGTTCCGCCATCGTCGGTGTCATTCAGATAGAGGTCATAGTTGAACAGTGCGCCGAAGCTGCTCAGCGCTGGCGTGCGCGGATACGCCTGGCGATTGCCGATGAACTGCTCGGGCAGCCACTCCGGTGGTACATCCAGCAGCAGTCGCTGACCGACGCTGTCGTAATCGCTGTGCATCCCCGATAGGCTGTCGAGATCGACTTCAGCACCCGCCCCGTCGGGTAGTTTCATCCCGGTTTCGCGCAACGCGGTCGCTGGCAGAAACAAGCGCCCGCCGCGCTGATCCACCGCTACCACCCGCCCGGTATTCATCTGGTTGACCACCAGTTCCAGAAACAACTGAGCATCACTGACGGCCTCCATGCCGCTGGGCGGCGGCGGCAGTTCGCCGGCCCCGGATGATTGAACGAATACCAGGCAACACGCGCCGGTCATGAGCCACAACGGACGCTGAATACGACGAGCCCATCCTCGGCTCATACACGGTTTACGTCCGTCACTGGACTGAATCCTCCTGATTCAACTGTTGTCCTGGCACTATTTCACGGTGATGAAAGCTTTTGTGGTGAGGGGATTTATCCCCGTTCGGCTGCGTAGCGGTCGTGAAGCCATTCAACTTGTTCTGTCTGATGAACAGGTGTGCTGGACTGGGGCTGCTTCGCAGCCCGACGGGGATAAATCCCCTCGCCACAGGAGTCCATCGTCAACAGAAATGCCTCCGCCAACAAAAATCGTCTCACCGAGCCGGCGTAATGCTCTGCACTTGCGGCGCACCATTGACCCGCACCTGCAACGCCGACTCCTGCGCCAACGGCCCCGGCGCTGGCCAGCGCATTACTGCGCCGGGCAGCACATAACCCAGCAGCCCTTCGGCCAGCGGTTTGCTCTGCCCGCCCTGTTTGATCGCAACATCCGTCAACCGCGCATGCACCGCCCCCTGATTGCGCACTTCGACAAACGGCCGACCGTCCACCGCCACGGTGCGCCAGCTCAATTGCGGCAAGCCAATACCTTTCGGGTCACGCGGGCGAGTGCTGTCTTCCTTGCTCCATAGCCCTGCGCCGTAGGCAAACAGCGGCACGGAATAACGCATCTGGAAGCGGATCGCCGCAGCGGTCTTGCTACCGTCGGCAGCGGGCGGTTGAGCGGAAGGAATTTCATCGATGATGATGCGGTAAGCCAGTTCCTGGCCTGGCGGCACGTCTTTGGTTCGGGTCAGGCGTACCAGTTGTTTCTGCCCCGGCTCGATCTTCGCCACGGGTGGACTGCCAATCACGTCGCGCTGATTCTGGTACTGCTCTTCAAACCCGCTCTGGCTCCAGCCGAACACGCGAATTTGCAGGTTAGCCGTCTCGTTGCCACGGTTCTCCAGCCACAACGCGCTGGCCTGTTGATCGGCTTCCAGCACCGGATCGATCGGCCAGATCAGCACCGAACTGGCGGCATGCGCATTGACCGCGCCCAACATGACCCCAACCGACATTGCGCACTGCACAAACCAGCGTCGTAACGTAACTGCCCCCATCAAACTGCTCCTTGTCGGCCATTCAAATTGCGCCTTACCACGACAATTGCACCTGCAACACGTCGCTGTACGTCCCCCCAGGCTGATTGCCCGGCAATTGCACCTGACCGTAAATCGGCAGGCTGATGTTGTTCGCATCGCTATAGGCCACCGCCACGCTCTGGCCGATACCCAGGCTCTGGCTGTAAGCCGCATCGCGGAAAAGCGCATAGGCCACCCGCGAGCTACCGCTGTTGAGCTGCATGTGCCGCCCACTGCTGTTGTATTGGCCGCCATCGACGCTCATGTTCAGCGTCACTCCCGGCGTGCATTGCAACTGCACACCGCCGGTCAGCGCCACTTGCACGGTGCCGGTGGCCAACGCCGAACGCGAGCCGAAGTTCAGCGCGCCATAGTTCGATACGCCGCCGACCACCAGACATCCTGGCGTCACCGTCGCGCTGACCTGAAAGCTCTGACTGGTCGCGGCCGTCAGCGGCGACGGCACACTGCCTGCGCAGAGCAGAAGCAGCGCGGCACAGCCATTGCGGACCATGACACTAGAACGTCAGTTCGACGGCGACAGTGTCGGTGTAGGTGCCCGCCGGCAATCCGGCCTTGCCCACCGCCTGACCGTAGATGTTCACCGTTTGTGCCACACCCGTACTGGCGGCGAGGTTGATCGTCCCGTCGATAGCAAGCAGCTGCGAATGCCCTGCATCGGTGTAAAAGTCGTACGGCACATAGTTGGCGACCCCGTCGTACAGCGCCCGCGTGCCACCCGGAGATTTCCCATCGTTGGCGCCGGCACGCACCTTGACTGTTGGTGTGGTGCCGCTGGAGCAGAGAATCGACAGCGCCCCGCCGCCACCGCCCAGCACTTGCCCGGCGGCCGTGGTGAACAGGCTGTTGGCGGTGCCGAAGTTCAAGGCACCGAAATTCAAGCCAGTCGAGCCGCCGGAACCGTTGACCTGGCAACTGCTGGTCAGGATCAGGCTGGAAGTGATCTGGCCAGTGACAGTGGTGGCGGCGTTGACACTGGAAACCAGCGCCAGGCCAAGCAGTGACAAACCAATCCTTGATGCAATACGCATGGTGTCCGTCCTCTACGGTTTTACCAGTCGAGCGTCACCGTCAGGGTGTCGGTATAGACACCTGCCGGAACCGCGCGGGTATTCGCCACCACTGAGCCAAATACCGGAATGGGTATCTGCGCACCGCTGGTGACAGCGAAATTGTGTGTTTGACCAATGCTGTAGCTCTGCCTGCCCGAGGCATCGAGAAACAGTTGATAGGGGATGGTCTGGCGGCCATTGCTCAGGCGCCGGGTGGTGCCGTCACCGTGAGCACCGCCGTTGATGGTGACGGTGAAGCCGGTGACCGAAGGGTTGCAGGCGACGTTGAGTTTGCCGCTGCTGTCGTTGTCGAGGCTGGCCTTGATCGGCGCATTCCAGGTCGGCCCCTGCTGACCGAAATCAAGGGTGCCAAAGTCGCTGACCGGGCTGCCGGGGTTGGCACCGTTGGTCACTTCGCACGCGGCGATCAGGATCAATCGCGCATGAATCTGCCCGCTGACCGTCGCCTGCGCCTCATCGGCGAGCAACAGCAGTGAACCTGCGGCGACGACCATCCAGTACTTGCTTGTCATTGCGCCCGTCCCTACTCCTTCAGGATCTATCGAACACCACGCTCGTCATTGAGCGCTCCTTCCTTGCGCAGCCCGAATCCGCCGGGTTGCCATTTGTAGCTGTGTACTCACCAGGTGACCGTCACCTTGACCAGATCCGAATAGCGACTGACCCGTGGCACCTGCGCCAACTGCTCGATCCGCGCATACAACGGCAACTCCACGCTGCCACTGTCCGGCACCCGCCCGCTGATGGGCACATCGACCATCAGCGGCACCTGTCGTGCGGCATCCCGATACAACTTGTAAGGGATCGGAACACTGCCAGCACCACCCGCCATGTAACGGACTTCACCGACACCGCCGTGCAGGCCGCCATCGACGCGCATCTGATACGGCGTATCAGGGTTGCATTCCAGACGCGGCAAGCGCTGATTGAGCAGCGCTGCGCCCATTGGCCCGGCCGGATCGTCGAGCCGTGCCGTACTGCCGAAATCCAGCACACCCAGTTGCTCGATGCCCGCCCCGCGCTGCTGGCCGATCAACTGGCAACCGCGCAGTACATCGACGCGCACTTCGACCTGAAGCTCCGCTGCATAAGCGGGTGCAACCAGCGCTGCCAACAATCCCATGACCACACGTGCATTCACTGCCCCATTCCTTGTGAGGGAGCCGCCCGAATAGCGTTACTGTGTTTCAGGTTAGCAACGGACCACGAATCCGCCAGTCGCTTGGATCCATTGGTCGGTCGGGATATGTTTCGAAAGGTTGGCAACTCTAAGAATCAAATCACTGGAAATAGCTGTACGTCCCGCAGAATACTGTTCAATTACCGCCCATTGTCGCCTAGCCTAAATAGAAGGCCCGACCGTCCTCTGGTTACACTAAGCTGCCGCGCTCCGAGGAGCCGGATCGACCGATACGGAGTGATCGCCCAGTGACCGTCCGCCCGCCCAATCGACCGCGCCTGAGCCAACGCTGGCCGGGGTTGCGCCGCCTGTTGGGCAAGGGCATGCCGGCCAATGCCGGTCGCGATGGCGGCGCCCAAACGATCCGCGATTATTTCCGCCACAAGGCGCTCGACCAGGGTTACACCCTCAGCCACGGCCAGCAACGGGTGATCGATTGCATGGCGCAGCAAGCCACCGTACTGCTCGGCGTCAACGCAAAAACGCCGCCAAGTCTGTACCTGTATGGCGCCGTCGGGCGCGGCAAGAGCTGGCTGCTTGATGGTTTTTTTCAGGCGCTGCCCATCGAGCAGAAACAGCGTCTGCATTTCCATGAGTTCTTCGCCCGGTTGCATCAGGACATGTTCCGCCATCGCCAGCAGCATGACGCGCTTGCCGCCGCTCTCGATGAGCAGTTAAAGGACTGCCGAGTGCTGTGTTTCGACGAGTTTCATGTGCATGACATCGGTGATGCGATGCTGATCACGCGGCTGTTCAAGGCGTTGTTCCAGCGCCGAATTCTGTTGCTGGTGACGTCAAACTATCCACCCGAGGGATTGCTGCCGAATCCGCTCTATCACGCCCGTTTCAAACCGGTGATCGAGCTGATCAACACTCGTATGCAGGTGATGGAAGTCGGTGGCCCGCACGATTACCGCAGTCAGGCGCGCAATCATGCGCATCAGTTGTTCACCCAAGGCCATTACGTGTGGCCCGCCTCGGCGGCGCAACGCCAGACCTTAAGTCTGCCGCAGCAGAATGCGCCGGCACTGCCATTGACCGTCGGCACCCGGCAGTTTCAGGCGCGCCTGTGTGATGACCGCAGCGTCGGTTTCACCTTCGATGATCTGTGCGAACAGCCGATGGCGGTGATGGATTATCTGGAACTGTGCCGACGCTTCGACCGCTGGATCATCGACGATCTGCCGCAACTCGGCGAATGCTCGACCGCCGCGCAGCAACGTTTCATCAACCTGATCGACGTGCTTTACGATCAGGACAAGCACCTGACGTTGCTCAGCCCAATGCCGCTGCGCGAAAGCCTCGGTGGCAACGCTATCGATCTGGCGCGCACGCGTAGCCGTTTGGGCCAACTACAGGAACGAACCGAACCTTGACACGCTCCTACAGGGATCTGCGTTCAGCAGGATTATGCGGCTATCATGTCGGCCATTCTCAGCGACCTCTTTATTGCGAACTCATACATGCATACCCTTGCTCAATTGCGCGCCGGCGAGTTGTCGGGCATCACCCGGCTGGATCTGTCTTGTGGTCTGACCGAGTTTCCGCCGGAAATTTTCGAGCTGGCCGACACCCTGGAAGTGCTCAATCTCAGCGGCAACGCCCTGAGTAGCCTGCCCGACGATTTGCATCGCCTGACCCGCATGCGCGTGCTGTTCTGCTCTGACAACCAGTTCACCGAGTTGCCCGAATGCATCGGCCAATGCGCCGCGCTGACGATGATCGGCTTCAGGGCCAATCGCATCGTCAACGTCCCGGGCGCCGCCCTGCCGCCGCTGTTGCGCTGGCTGATCCTCACCGATAACTGCATCGAAACCCTGCCTTCGGAGCTGGGCGAGCGACCGTTGCTGCAAAAATTCATGCTGTCCGGCAACCGCCTGCAAGCGCTGCCGCCATCACTGAGCAATTGCCATCGGCTGGAACTGCTGCGCATCGCCGCCAACCAATTCACCGAGTTGCCGCAGTGGCTGCTGACATTGCCAAGCCTGACGTGGCTGGCCTACGCCGGCAATCCGCTGGAAACCGAAGCCGATGCCGCCGCGCTTGAAGCGACGCCGCTGATCGACTGGTCGGCGCTGCGTCTTGAGGAGCGCTTGGGCGAAGGCGCTTCGGGGGTGATTTCCCGGGCGATCTGGCAACGCGCCGATCACTCATCGCAAGCGGTGGCGGTAAAGCTCTATAAAGGTGAAATGACCAGCGATGGCTCGCCGCTGCACGAAATGAATGCCTGCATCACCGCCGGGCTGCACCCGAATCTGATCCACGTCGAAGGTCGTATCAGTGGTCATCCTGACGGGCAGCAAGGGCTGGTCATGCAACTGATCGACCCGAGCTATCGCAACCTCGCGGCCCTGCCGAGCCTGGCGTCCTGCTCGCGTGATGTTTACACCGAGGATTGCCGTTTTACTGCCGACGTCGCGCTGCGCATCGCCCGTGGCATTGCCTCGGCGGCCGAACATCTGCATCAGCAAGGCATCACCCACGGCGATCTCTACGCTCACAACATCATGTTGAACGACCAGGGCGAATGTCTGCTGGGGGATTTTGGTGGCGCATCGTTCCATGCCACCGAGGACACCCTGGAAACCCGCGCGCTGCAACGTATCGAAGTGCGGGCCTTCGGGATTTTGCTGGAGGAATTGCTGGTGCGCATCGACTCGGGGTTGAGCGATGAGTTGCGTGGGGTGCTGGAGGAATTGGTGCAGCGTTGCTGTCAGCCGGATGTGCTGGCGCGGCCGGGGTTCAACGAAGTTGTAGCTGTATTGCAGAAACTGTGACCGCTGCGCGGTCAATCGCGGGCAAGCCCGCTCCCACAGGTTCAGCGGCGTGCACACATTTTGTGTACGACGCGAACCCTGTGGGAGCGGGCTTGCCCGCGATAGCAATCTTACTGAAACCGTAAATCAGCCCGCCAGACCGACAAACATATCCTGCACGTCATCATGGTTGTCGAGACCTTCGAGGAAAGCTTCAACTTCAGCCATCTGCTCATCGCTCAGACCGCTGACCGGGTTTTTCGACTGGTAGCCGAGTTTCGCCGACAGCACGGTGAAGCCTTGCTCCGGCAGGGCTTTCTGCACGGCGTCGAGGTCGGTCGGTTCAGTCAGGAACAGGGTCGCGCCCTCTTCGCCTTCTTCAAAATCCTGTGCACCGGCTTCGATAGCGGCCATTTCCGGATCGGCGTCCGGGGTATCCGGCGATGCTTCGATCATGCCAACGTGGTTGAAATCCCAAGCGACCGAACCGGAAGCGCCGAGTTGGCCCTTGCGGAATGCCACGCGGATTTCCGCCACAGTGCGGTTGATGTTGTCGGTCACGCATTCAACGATCAGCGGCACCTGATGCGGGGCGAAGCCCTCGTAGGTCACGCGATGGTATTGCACGGTCTCGCCCAGCAGACCCGCGCCTTTTTTGATGGCGCGGTCCAGGGTTTCCTTGGGCATCGAGGCTTTTTTAGCCTGTTCAACGACCAGACGCAGGTGTGCGTTGGTGGCGATATCTGCACCGTTGCGGGCAGCAATGGTGATTTCTTTCACCAGTTTGCCGAAGATTTTGCCCTTGGCGTTGGATGCCGCTTCTTTGTGTTTAACCTTCCACTGTGCGCCCATTACTCACTCTCTTGATCTGTGGCGCCGAGACATCTATTGGCCGACGCATGGCGCCAAGTTTATACGGCCTAAAGTCGGCAATCGACCAAAAAAACACATCGATGAATCGACATCTTCACCACAGCTTGTAGGGCGATTCTGAAAAGCCCATTGGTCATGACCATTCGGTCGCGCGGTTTCGTACCCTCTGTCATCCGTATTGCCTACAGAGCCCGTGCAAATGCGCAATGACAAGGAAAGTCCGTTTACCCTGACCCTGACCGACAGCCAACTGTGCCTGCCGTTACTGCGGTTCAGTGGTCTGGAAGCACTCAATCAGCCTTTCCGTTTCGAGATCGAGGTGATTGGCCTGGCGCCTGCCATGCCTCCCGATCAGCTCTTGCAGCGACCGGCATTTCTGCGCCTGAATAAACATCAGGGAATACATGGCCTGATCCAGAGCGTCAGTTGCGAACATCGCGGCACACATCGGATTGGCTATCGCCTGGTATTGGTGCCGTACCTTTTGGATCTGGCACAAACACTTGAACGCCGGGTGTTTACTCAATCGAGCGTGCCACAGATCCTTGCGCAATTGCTCGCCGAGCATGCCGTGCCGGCAGACAGTTACCGCATCGAGCTGACCGTCGGCCATTACCCTGCCCGACCGTTCTGCATTCAGTACGATGAAAGCGCGTTGGACTTGCTGCAACGCCTGTGTGAAGAGGAAGGCATCCACTATCACTTCGAACATCAGCCGGACGGCCACACCGTGGTGTTTGCCGATGACAGCCAGAGCTTGCCGCAGGAGCCGTTAACGATTGCGTTCAGTCTCGACGAAGACCCGCCATCACCCTGCGTCAGTGCGTTGTTCCAGCGCCACGATCCGCCACCGATGATGACCACGCAGCATATTCACAACCGTGGGCAACAGGCTTCTGTCGAAGGTGCAGCCAATCAAAATGCACCAAAACTCGCGCCGCTGAATATTTCATCCGAGCAACGTCACGTCGAGCAGCGCAGCCGTCGTCATCTGGAGCGCCATCGCTGCCACTATCGTTCAATCAAGGGTCGCAGCGATTGCACCGGTCTGCTCAGTGGACATCTGCTACAAGTCACGGAGCACCCGGTCAGCAGTTTCAACGAGCAATGGCTGATCACTGAACTGCGCCATCAAGGACAACAACCATCGATCCTCGACCCGACACTTGCCAGCCGCCGCTATCACAACGACTTCACCGCCCTGCCGTGGTCCACCGATTTCCGCCCGCCGTTGAAACAGCCGCGCCCGAACATTGCCGGCTATCACTTGGCGAGAGTGCTCGGCTCACCCGGGCAGCCCCCACAACTGGATGACCAGGGACGCATCGGTGTCAGTCTGTGGCCCTCGCCAGAGGTACAGGCCAATGACGGCATCTGGTTGCCGATTGCCCTGACCAGCGCCAACGGCCGTATCGCTCCCCACGAGTTGCCGCGCGCCGGCAGCGAAGTGTGGGTGAGTTTTCTCGACAGTGACCCGGACCGCCCGATTCTGTGCCTCGGCAGCCAACGCCAACCGCCACCACGCGATACGCACCCAGAGCCGGAAAGCAGCCTGCTACTGGACTGGCTGCTCAACAGCGCCGAACGCTGAAAATGCCTCCCCTGTAATAAATGGACTCGCCCAAGCCGAAGCGTCCGTGCGCCACGGTGGCATTCTTATAAAAGCCAGCGACAGCGAGGGTGAGGCCTTCGGGCTTGCCCGGCTCCTGCACCCGGTTCTCTAACCTGCGCCGAACGGGTCTTGGCGATGGGATAAGCCGTCTGATTGATCGGTTACCATCGCGAGCAGGCTCACTCCTACACCGGCGATCTTTGTAGGGCATGTAACCGTGAGCCTGTTCGCGGTAAGGCCGTAACTGTTGCGCCTATTCCTTTGGCACAACGTTATCCAACGCCTGATTCACCGCCAACTCCCCCAACATCACAACCTGAGCAATGCCCAACGCCGTATTGCGACCCGGTCCCTCCAGTGTTCCGGCGAAATCACCGAGCATCACCGTGGCCGAGGCCAGGGATTCGCAGGCGTTGGCCAGCAGGGATTCGGTGTCGGTTTGCGGGTTGACCATGAACATGCTGCTGGGGGTGTAGGGTGTTGCCATGATTTGTGCGGGAGATAAGTAGTGGTCGAGGGCGCGTTCGGCGGCTTCGTGGAGTTTTCTTGAGTTGAGGGATTCGTACGGCGATACAGGGTCTGTGATCGGTGGGTTGGGTGTAGTTTCGGGCATCAGCTGGAACTCCGGACAAGTACCCATCGAGGTACTTTGAAAGAATGACTTTCTGTCGTTGCCGCAGGTTGCGAACTTTGATTTTGTTTTTTAAAAGCAACATCAAAGAATCGCAGCCTGCGGCAGCTTCTACAGGAATACCGGGTAACTAGTGCGGCAAGCGGCGGCTATCCAGTACCCGGTTCACCATGAGTTCACTCAGCATGATCACCTGATGCAGCATCAGCATGGCCCGGCGCTGTGAATCGTCGAGCGCGCTGCCGATATCGCGGGCCATGTCGCTGGCGGCCGCTAATGATTCGCAGGCTTCGACGAGCAGTGTTTCTTCGTCCACGGTGAGATCGATGAGGAAGATCCTGCGCGACTTGCGTAACGGTGTTGAAGGTATCGAGACCTTCAGTGAGCCAGGGCTGAGGTAGAGGTAGAAGTTGATGGCGCGGTCGGTCGCATCTTTTATCTTCAGGGGGTCGAGGGCCGGGTCGTACGGGATCGGGTCGGTGTCTGGGGGATTGGGTGTGGCTTTGAACATTGATAAAACTCCAATTTGAACAATAGGAGCCATCACCCTCGCTACCAAACGGCGGGTGGCGGCCATGCGCGGGTTGGTAGACCGGTCAAATTGGGTAACCCGGCGCTCACAGAGGAGCCCCACGCATGCCCACCATACAAAGCCATATCTCAAAAAAGAAACAGCAACGAAGGTGTCGCAACAACGACAATTTAAGACGGGCTACCAAACCCGATCACTGTTTTGCAGTGACAGGCAAACGATATAGCCCGACCCATAGTCGTGTAAGCCGGCGGATTCTGGCGTACGCGTAGGTAACGGCGCAAGGCGTTGTAGCCTTTATGGCGTAACGGTTCGTGTACTTTAAACGTGCGCACCGGATTACGTTTAGGGACAGCTGATGTACCGCTTTCGCGAGCAAGCTCGCTCCCACATTTGGACCGCTTACATCCGGGGGAGATTGGTCGGCTGTCAGGCCGCCATCGCTGGCAGGCCAGCTCCCACAGGGATTGAGTGAACCTGTGAGGGATTGGGTGGCTGTCAGGTCGCTATCGCGAGCAGGCTCACTCCTACAGGGGGGGTGTCGGGCACAAAAATGGTGATCAACGTAAATTTACTGTGGGAGTGAGCCTGCTCGCGATGGCTTATTCACAGGCAATAGATATCTTCAGACATAAAAACCCGCCGTCCCGATCAACCGGGGCGGCGGGTTTTGTGGTTTCAGTCCTCGATCAAACCGTATCTACCTTCAATGAATGATCATTCAGCATGCCGCTGATGATCGTCGCCGTGTCGTGCCCGCTGGCGCCCCGGGGTCACGCCGTAGTGGCTGGCGAGGACTGAGGCCCCGCTATCAGTGACGGCGAATCCCTGGCCTCGGCGAAGGTGATGGCCAGTGACTTCGCCGGTTTTCTGGACGGTCCGCAGCGCAAGACGCTGCTGGGGGTTGCGCAGTTGATCAAACTGACGGAACTGGCGGAAGATCGGGCGCTGGATAATATTGAGTTGCCTGCATAGTGCACGGATGCAAATCAGCTTTTGTGGCGAGGGAGCTTGCTCCCGCTCGGCTGCGCAGCAGTCGTTAAAGCTGAGTACGCGGTGAAACTGATACACCGCATACACAGATTTCAGGGTCGCCTCTCAACCCAACGGGGATAAATCCCCTTGCCACAGTCGACCTTACTGCACAGGCAGTTACAGGATTTAGGCGTTCTTTCAGGCTTTATCAGCCTTGCCCGCCGCCGCAGCGAATTTCGCCAGGCGCACGTCCAGATGCCGGGGGCGGTTGCCGTGGTCTTCGGCGCGTTCCTTGCGGCGGATGGCGTTGCGCACCATCAATGAACCGAGGTAGCGAATCGGCTCCGGCGGGAAGTAGCCAAGCGGACCGTTGACCAGTGGCGAGCGTGTCCATGGGTTATCGAGCCCTTGCACCAGCGAGGCAAGTATCTGCCCGCCCATGTGACACGGGCCGACACCGCTGCCGGAGTAGCCGAAACCGTAAAACACGTTGCCACTGGCGCTCATCTGCCCGAAAAACGGCAACCCGGTGACGGATCGATCCGAGGGTCCGTTCCAGGTCGCATCGACTTTGACGTCGGCGAATGCCGGAAAAAAATCGCCGAGACTGCGCTTGAGCAACCCGGCATACGGCGATGGCTGATCGAACACCGGCAGCATCCGCCCGCCATAAGCGAAAGTGTTGCCGCCCTTGCCGAGCATGATCCGGCCGTCCGGGGTGTTGTGGTAGTAGTGCACGAAAATTCGCGAGTCGAGCACGCTGACGCCGCTGGTCAAACCGATTTCCTGCAACAAATCCGGGCGCGGTTCGGTGATCAGCATGTCGCTGGAAACAATCGCCACGCTGCGCTCGAACTGCGGAAACGCCCGCGCCATCCACGCATTCATCGCCAGCACCAAGCGGTCAGCAACGACGCTGCCGTTGGCGGTTTGAATCCGCGCCGGGGTGCCTTCTTCGAGACCGGTCATCGCGGTGTTTTCGTGAATTTTCACACCAAGCTGCAACGCCACCCGACGCAATCCGCGCACCAGTTTGCCCGGTTGCACACTGGCCGCCGCCGGCGAGAACCAGCCCTCCAGATGCTTGGCCGAACCGGCCATGCGTTGCACATCGGCGAGCGGACGCTGGGTGAACGAGTTGATACCGTTGCGCTCAAGCGCGGCGATCACTGCATCGGTCGAGCCGACCTGCGCACGGTTGGTCGCGGTGTACAGCGTGCCGTCGAGGCGGTAATCGGCATCCACGTCGTACTGCTCACAGAACTCGCCGATGGCGTGAATGCTGCGCTCGGATTCCTTGACCAGGCGCACCGCTTCTCCAACGCCGAACAGCCGTTCAAGGGTGAAATACTTGGCCGACCACGACAGCGCACAGCCACCGTTGCGACCACTGGCCCCGGCGCCGCAGATGTCGGCTTCGATCAGCAGCACATCGAGTTCCGGGTTCTGTTGTTTGAGCATGATTGCCGTCCACAACCCGGTGTAGCCGCCGCCAACAATGCACACATCGCTGCGCACCTCGCCTTGCAACGGCGGGCAAGTCTCGGACGTGTCGGCCTGCAAGGCCTGCTCCAGCCAAAACGGTCTCATGGGATTCTCCAGTCATCCGGCCACGACACAGCCTGCCGCGAACGCCGCAGCAGGCCGCGAGGCAAAGGTTTTCAGGTACGCAGGGGTTTGATCGTCAACGCATGATTGGGGATCGATGCGCGCGGTTCCATCACGCCGGCCGGGCGACTGTTCCAATGTGGAATCAGCACCAATGCCGAGAACAAAGCGCAACCGGCGAACACGATGAACACCGTCACCGAGTCGAAATAGCCCGGCAACAAGCCACCGAGTACGGCACCGACCGAGCCGCAGCCGTTGACGAATCCGGCAGCCGTGGCACCCGCCTTGGCTTTGCCGAAGTCGATGGCGGCCGCACCGCTGATCATCGAGTCCGGCCCGTATAAAGTCAGGCCCATGACAAACAGCAGCGCCACCACCAACAATACGCTGCCGGTGTGCAAGGCGCCCATGAACAGCGCGAGCGTCACGGTCAGTGCCAGCAGACTGATCACGCAGGCCGGCATGCGCCGGGCGCCGAACAGTTTGTCCGAAGCCATGCCGATCATGATCGGGCCGAGCAGCCCGGCCAGTTCAAACGAGGTCGGAATGATCGCCGCGCCGACTTTGCCAACGCTGGGCATTTGTTCGAAAACAATCACCGGGCCCCACAGCAGAATCGCGTAACGCGCCGGTTTCAGCATGAAGTACGCCAGCCCGAGCACCAGCACCGTGCGGTTGCGCATGATTTCCTTCAAGGGCTCCCAAACGCTGAGTTTGCTGTTGGCTTCAGTTTCTTCAGCACTCAGTACTGGCTCTGGTTCCACCGCTGGCAGACCGACGTCTTCCGGTTTGTCGCGCTGAAAGATGAAGAACAACACCGCGACCACCGCGACCACCGCTGCACTGGAAATGAACGCCGCGTGCCAGGTCCCGACTAGCGTATAGGCCCACCATCCGGCAAACGGCGACGCCACCAGACCACCGAATGCATAGCAGGAACTCCATAGCCCGAGCACTCGCCCGCGCTGTTCAGACGGGAAAAAACTGCCGAGGTTTTTACATAAACCCGACCAACCGGTGGACTGCGCCAGCCCCTGAATCAACATGCAGGTGGCGAAGATCGGTAGCGTCGCGTAACTGCCCATCACCAGTGCCGCCGCAGCAGAGATCAGCAATCCGCCGAGCACCACGACCCTTGGGCCAAAGCGGTCGGCGAGCATGCCCCAAGTGAATTGGCCGATGGCATAGGCCGCCAGATAAATCGCGTCGAGGTTGGCCATGGCCATTTTGTCGAGCATGAAGGTCGGGTCTTCGCCGATGCCCAGTTTGGCCACCGAAAAAGCTTTGCGGGTGAAGTAGAAAGCGGCGTACGCAAGCCAGGTGATCGCAAAAATCTGCACGCGCCAACGTGCGATGGTGCCGATGTGCTTGTTCATTGTGGTTCTGACCTCAGGGTGTGAGTGTGCCGGCAGAATTGGAAGAAAACGCCTGTGTTTTTATTGTTGAGCACTGCGCAATCGCCCTTCGTCCGGGGCGGTTGCGGTCAGATGAGTCCTGCTGTTGCACGCACAGGCTCATGGCCATCGTGCTGCTCGACCGAGCAGTCAGCGTTGGCGTGAGCCGATCAAAGCAATTACTGTTTAATAAATAAAATCGATTTATCGTATTTCACACATAAGCTCAGCTTGTTACTGACTTTGTAATCGGAGTAACGATGTCCGTCTCCCACGCCCAGCTCAAAGCGTTTCATGCCGTCGCCGTACACGGAAGCTTCACCCGTGCCGCCGAGCGGCTTTATCTGACGCAGCCGGCGATTTCCGATCAAGTGCGCAAACTCGAAGAACGCTTCGGTGTGTTGCTGTTTCATCGCAACAAACGTTCGGTGCGCCTGACTGATCTGGGCGAGCGCCTGTTGTCGATCACTCAGCGGTTATTCGTGATCGAAGCGGAAGCGCAGGAACTGCTGCAGGAGTCGCAAGCGTTGCAGACCGGCAGCCTGATTCTGGCGGTGGATGCGCCGGTGCATGTGCTGCCGCAGATTGCGCGGTTCTGTGAGCGCTATCCGGGGATCAGCGTGAAAATCGAGACCGGCAACACCGATGAATCGCTGTTTCGGCTGTTCAACTATCAGGCGGATCTGGCCTTGCTTGGGCGTGATGTCAGCGATGAACGGTTGCTGTGCGTGCCGCTGCGCAACGATCCAATGGTCGCTTTCGTCTCGCGCAATCATCCGTGGGCCGAGCGCGAATCGATTTGCCTCGAAGACCTGGACGACACGCCGCTGGTGCTGCGGGAAATCGGTTCGGTCACTCGGCAGACGCTGGAAGAGGAAATGGCTCGCGCAGGGTTTCGTATTCGTCCGGCGATTCAGGTTGAAGGCCGGGAAGCGGCGCGTGAGGCCGTGGTGGTGGGGATTGGCGTGGGTGTGGTGTCGGCGGCGGAATTTGGCGCGGATTCGCGGGTGTGTGCACTGCCGATTATTGACTGTACCCGGCGCTTGACCGAGACGTTGGTGTGCCTGCGTGAACAGAGTTCGCGGCGGGTGGTGGCGACCTTCCTCGATATGGTTCGCGAGAGTCTTGTGTAGACACTGCAGGCCTCATCGCTGGCAAGCCAGCTCCCACAGGTTCTGTGGTGTTCACAAAACCTGTGGGAGCTGGCTTGCCAGCGATGAAGGCACCTCGGAATCAGGTTGGCGCCAGCCCGAAGAACGCTTGAATCAGGCGCAATTCCCGCCGCCGCTCCATACACCCGATCATGTGCCGATTCACCAACCCCTCGCCAACAATCGGAATCGCCACCACCCGCGGATCATGGCTGACCTCCACCGACGACACCACGCCCACCCCCAGCTCAGCCGCCACCGCCTCAGTCACCGCCTCACGGCTATCGAGTTCCAGCAACACCCGTGGATGCACCGCCGCCTGCGCACAGGCCTGATCAAACGTGCGCCGAGTGATCGAACTCGGCTCGCGCAGCACCATGATCACTTGATCCAGTTCCTTCAGTTTCACCTCGGAAGAACGCTGCGCCCAAGGATGCCCGGCCGGCACCAGCGCGCAGATCCGTGATTCGCTGAGCGCCTGCAAATGCAGACCTTTACGCGGTTCAACCTCGGTCAATACCGCCACATCCGCATGCTCGGACAACAAAGCGCCCAGGGTTTCCTGCGCATTGCCCAGCCGCAGATTGACGGTGATCCCCGGATAACGCGCACGCAGGCTCGCAAGCATCGGCATGACCATGTGCGGGCCGTCCGCCGCCACTTCCAGCCTGCCCGTCAGCAACTGGCGGTTGGCTTCGAGCATGGTCTGCGCCTCTTCCGCCAGACCGAACATCGCCCGGGTGATCGCCGCCAGTTTGGTGCCCTCCTCGGTCAGCTCCACTCGTCGCGCGGTGCGCCGCAGCAAGGTGATCTGGTAATGCTCCTCCAGCGCTTTGATGTGCCCGGTGACCGCCGGCTGGCTGATGAACAGGCGCTCGGCAGCGCGGGTGAAGCTGCCTTCGCGGGCCACGGCGTCGAAAGCGCGAAGCTGGAACAGGTTCATGGATAACTCTCACTGATGGCTGGCATAACAACAAACAATTTGATTGATGGCACGCCGAATTGCAACTTATGCCCCGTAGCTTCATCCCCCAGCGCTTTGCGAGGACACAAGAATGAGTATTGCCGCACCCATCCTGCTCACTCCCGGCCCGTTGACCACTTCGGCCCGCACCCGTCAGGCAATGATGGTTGACTGGGGGTCATGGGATGACCGCTTCAATCAACTGACCGCCAGCCTCTGCGAACAATTGCTGGCGATCCTCAATGGCGCCGCGACCCACCATTGCGTGCCATTGCAGGGCAGCGGCACCTTCGCTGTCGAAGCGTCCATCGGTACTCTGGTGCCGCGCGACGGCAAAGTGCTGGTGCTGATCAACGGCGCGTACGGCAAGCGTCTGGCGAAAATCTGCGAAGTGCTCGGCCGTTCATTCAGCACCTTCGAAACCGCTGAAGACGAACCGACCACCGCCGCCGACGTCGATCGTCTGTTGCGTGCCGACGGCGACATCACCCACGTCGCGCTGATCCACTGCGAAACCAGCACCGGCATCCTCAATCCGCTGGCGGAAATTGCCCAGGTCGTCGCGCAACACGGCAAACGCCTGATCATCGACGCCATGAGTTCCTTCGGCGCGCTGCCGGTGGACGCGCAAAAAATCCCCTTTGACGCGCTGATCGCCGCATCCGGTAAATGCCTGGAAGGCGTGCCGGGGATGGGATTTGTCTTCGCTCGCAAAGAGTCGCTGGCCGCCGCTGCCGGCAACTCGCACTCGCTGGCAATGGACCTGTTTGACCAGCACAGCTACATGATGAAAACCGGCCAATGGCGCTTCACCCCGCCGACCCATGTGGTCGCGGCGCTGCACGAAGCCCTGCTGCAATACAACGAAGAAGGTGGCCTGCCGGCGCGTCATGCGCGTTACGCGGCCAACTGCCAGGCGCTGATGGAAGAGATGGCCAAGCTCGGGCTGAGCAGTTTCCTGCCGGCCGCGATTCAAGCGCCAATCATCGCCACGTTCCACGCACCGAAAGATCCGCGCTACCAGTTCAAGGAGTTCTACGAACGGGTCAAGGCCAAGGGTTACATCCTTTACCCGGGCAAACTGACCCAGGTTGAAACCTTTCGTGTTGGCTGCATCGGCCACGTGACCCCGGACGAAATGCGCGAAGCGGTGGCCGCTGTCGGCGATGTTTTGCGCGAAATGGAAGTGCTCGAAATCTAAGCCCCCACACAAATCCCCCTGTGGGAGTGAGCCTGCTCGCGATTGCTATCTGTCATCCACCATGAATGTCGACTGACACACCGCCATCGCGAGCAGGCTCACTCCCACATTGAACCGTGTTGCCAACATAGGATTCTTATTGCCATGAACTACACCAACCCAACCAAGCTGCAAGCCGCCATCCTCGACTGGGCCGGTACCGTGGTCGATTTCGGTTCTTTCGCACCGACTCAGATTTTTGTCGAAGCCTTCGGTGAATTCGACGTTCAGGTCTCCATCGACGAGGCCCGTGGCCCGATGGGCATGGGCAAGTGGGATCACATCCGCACCCTGTGCGATCAGCCGCAGGTTGCCGAGCGTTATCGCAAAGTGTTCGGCCGCACGCCGACCGACGACGACGTCACCGCTATCTATAACCGCTTCATGCCGCTACAGATCGAGAAGATCGCCGAGCACTCGGCACTGATTCCCGGCGCGCTGGACACCATCGCCAACCTGCGCGAGCAAGGGATCAAGATCGGCTCCTGCTCCGGCTATCCGAAGCAGGTCATGGATAAAGTCGTTGAACTGGCCGCCACCAACGGTTACGTCGCCGACCACGTGGTCGCCACCGACGAAGTGCCGAACGGGCGTCCATGGCCGGCTCAGGCACTGGCCAACGTGATTGCGCTGGGCATCGACGACGTCGCCGCCTGCGTGAAGATCGATGACACCGTGCCGGGCATTCTCGAAGGCCGCCGCGCCGGGATGTGGACGGTCGCGCTGATCTGCTCGGGCAATGCGCTGGGTCTGGATTACGAGGGTTTCCGCGCCTTGAGTAGCGACACACTGGCCAGCGAGCGCAAGCGCATCCACGCCCTGTTCGAAAGTTCGCGCCCGCACTACATGATCGACACCATCACCGATCTGCCGGAAGTGATCGCCGACATCAACAAGCGTCTGGCCAAGGGTGAAATGCCGCAATCGAGCTGATCCAGCCCCTTGCTGCAAACAAAAACGCCAGTGTCTGCCCGACACTGGCGTTTTTTTTGGCAAACCCCTGACTCAGCGCATTGAAAGACCGATCAGCATCAGGCAAATCCGCCAAAGCGGATTACAGTTAAAGCATGCCGTCGCACAAGAACGGCACATGTCGACCCTGATAGCTGAGGAAACACCGTATGCCGTGGACAAGTTCCGAATCACGTTACAGCACCGTGTCGGTCCTGCTGCACTGGCTGATGCTGGTGTTGTTGGTGCTGGTGTATGCCAGCATGGAATTACGCGGTATTTTTCCCAAGGGCAGCGGCGGCCGCTCGCTGATCCGCGAAGTGCACTACATGCTCGGCCTGACCGTGTTCGTGCTGGTGTGGTTTCGCCTGCTGGCGCGCAGCATTGGCCCGGCGCCGAAGATCTTCCCGGCTTCGCCGCAATGGCAAACTATCCTGGCGCGGCTGATGCACTGGGCGTTGTACCTGTTCATGATCAGCATGCCGATACTCGGCTGGCTGATCACCAGCGCCGAGGGGCATCAGGTGATGTTCTATGGCTTTGATCTGCCGCTGCTGGTCAATGAAGACAAGGCATTCGCCAAGCAGGTCGAGCACTGGCACGTACTCGTCGGCACGATCGGTTACTGGCTGATCGGACTGCATGCGCTGGCGGGGATTTATCATCATTACGTGGTGAGGGATAACACGTTGCTGCGGATGATGCCCAAGCGCGCTGAACGCTGACCTTGCCGCTACTTGGTTACCTGAGGTGAAGTGGTTTCCTAAGGTGAAGATGTCTCCTGTGGCGAGGGGATTTATCCCCGTTGGGCAGCGAAGCGGCCCCAACTCTACGCTTGCATTCAGCCTGAATTATCGCGTGCGCAGGGTATGGGACTGCTGCGCAGTCCAACGGGGATAAATCCCCTCGCCACAGAGTATTTGATTAGCTCGATATTGCTCGGCGGCCCTGCAGGCCGCCGGTATGCACGAAGATCAGGCGTGTGCCTGCGGGGAATCTACCGCTTTCGATCTGTTGCCTGAGCGCCAGCAGTGCCTTGCCGGTGTACAGCGGTTCCAGCGGGATGCCACTGGCCTGTTCGGTCTGCTCGATGAACTCAAGCAATAACGGATCAACCTTGGCAAAACCTTCACGGCTGGCGTCGATCAGCTCGTACGCCCGCCCCTGCAATCCCGCCTCATGAACAATCGCCTCGACCTGCGGCGCCACGCCGTGATCATCGGGCACCGCCAGTGCGCCATAGACCGGATGTTCACCCGCCTCCGCCAACACCAGTCCCGCGAGTGTCGTCCCGGTGCCGCAGGCCAGCCACCAACCGTGATAATCGTTCCAGCCCAATCCGGCCAATTGCGCGTTGACCTGTGCCTTCAACGCCACGCATCCAAGCGCCCCAAGCAACCCGCCGCCGCCCTCTGGCACTGCTTGCAACGTCGGATATTGCTCGCGCCAAGGCAGCCAGAAGTCCGGCTCATGCCGCGCCCGATACCCGGCGTAACCCAGCCAGTGCAGTTGCATGCCGAACGTCTGCAAATCCTTCACGGTCGGGGTTTCCTGCGGATGCCCGCGCAACAGCCCTACGGTTTTGAATCCCAGACGCTTGCCCGCAGCCGCCAGTGCATGCAGATGATTGGAGTGCGCCCCGCCAAGACTGATGATGCCTTCGGCCCCCGCACGGTCGGCGGCTTTGAGGTGTTCGACGAGTTTGAACCACTTGTTGCCGCTGATCAGCGGGTCGATCTGGTCCAGACGCAGGATCGCGACTTCAATGCCGGCGGCAGAGAGCCAGTCCAGTTGAAGCGGTTCGAGGGGGGCTTGGGGTAGCCAGTTTGCTGAAGGATAAAGCATGGATGCCAGGTGAGCTCAGATAGAACTGGCATTCTAGTCGCTCATAAGCAGCCATCGCGAGCAAGCTCGCTCCCACATTGGATTTGATCGATACAAAACCTGTGGGAGCGAGCATGCTCGCGATGGCCATTGGCACGCTAAACCTGCAACCTTAGAGTTCAGCCGCCAGACGCGAACCCTGGTTGATCGCACGCTTGGCATCCAGCTCGGCCGCCACATCGGCGCCGCCGATCAGGTGTACGTTCTGCCCTGCTTCCACCAGACCGTCATGCAACTCACGCAGCGGGTCCTGACCGGCGCAGATAACGATGTTGTCCACCGCCAGCAATTGCGGCTCACCGGTTTCGCCGATGCGGATGTGCAGGCCTTCGTCGTCGATCTTCAGGTATTCAACGCTGTTGAGCATCTGCACCTGCTTGTTCTTCAAACCGGTACGGTGAATCCAGCCAGTGGTTTTGCCCAGACCGTCGCCGACCTTGGTTTTCTTGCGCTGCAACAGGAACACTTCACGGGCCGGCGCATGCGGCGCGGCTTTGATTCCGGCCACACCACCGCGTGCCTCAAGATTGGTGTCGATGCCCCACTCTTTCCAGAACGCAGCGCGATCCTGACTGGTGGCCACGCCTTCATGAACGAGGAATTCCGATACGTCGAAACCGATACCACCGGCGCCGATCACCGCTACGCGCTTGCCCACTGGTTTGCGTTCGAGGATCACGTCCAGATAGCTCAGCACCTTGGCGTTCTCGACACCCGGAATCGCCGGGGTACGCGGTGCGATACCGGTAGCGAGAATGACTTCGTCGTAACCGCCTTCAACCAGTTTCGCCACATCGACGCGGGTGTTCAGGCACACCTCGACGTTAGTGGTCTGCAGCTTGCGCTTGAAGTAGCGCAGGGTTTCGAAAAACTCTTCCTTGCCCGGCACACGCTTGGCGATGTTGAACTGGCCACCGATTTCGCTGGCCGAATCAAACAGCGTCACTTGATGCCCACGCTCGGCGGCCACGGTGGCGGCGGACAAACCGGCAGGACCGGCACCCACCACGGCGATTTTCTTGATCTGCTTGACCGGCAGATAGTTGAGTTCGGTTTCGTGGCAGGCGCGCGGGTTGACCAGGCAACTGGTGAGTTTGCCGCCAAAGGTGTGGTCCAGACAGGCCTGGTTGCAACCGATGCAGGTGTTGATTTCGTCGGCGCGGCCTTCGGCAGCCTTGTTGACGAAATCCGGGTCGGCGAGGAACGGCCGAGCCATCGAGACCATGTCGGCATCGCCTTCAGCCAGAATCTGCTCGGCAATTTCCGGCGTGTTGATACGGTTGGTGGTGATCAGCGGAATGCTCACCGAACCACGCAGCTTGGCCGTGACCTTGCTGAATGCCGCACGCGGCACTTTGGTGGCGATGGTCGGAATCCGCGCTTCGTGCCAGCCGATGCCGGTGTTGATGATGGTCGCGCCGGCCTGCTCGATAGCTTTGGCCAGAATCACGATTTCATCCCAGGTGCTGCCGCCTTCGACCAGGTCGAGCATCGACAGGCGGAAGATGATGATGAAGTTCGGGCCCACGGCTTCGCGCACCCGGCGGACGATTTCCACCGGCAGACGCATGCGGTTTTCGTAGCTGCCGCCCCAACGGTCGGTGCGGTGGTTGGTGTGCGCGGCGAGGAACTGGTTAATGAAATAACCTTCCGAGCCCATGATTTCCACGCCGTCGTATTCGGCGGTTTGCGCCAGAACCGAACAGGTGACGAAATCGCTGATCTGCTTCTCGATGCCTTCCTCGTCCAGCTCTTTTGGCTTGAACGGGTTGATCGGCGCCTGAATCGCACTCGGCGCGACCTGTTTCGGGCTGTAGGCATAGCGCCCGGCATGGAGAATCTGCATGCATATCTTGCCGCCCGCCTCGTGTACCGCGCGGGTCACGATCTGGTGCTTGAGCGCTTCTTCTTCGGTGGTCAGTTTGGCCGCGCCGGAATAAACGCCACCCTCGTCGTTCGGGCCGATACCGCCAGTCACCATCAGACCTACGCCGCCACGGGCACGCTCGGCGAAGTACGCCGCCATGCGCTCGAAGCCGCCCGGCTTCTCTTCCAGGCCAGTGTGCATCGAGCCCATCAGGGTGCGGTTGCGCAACGTGGTGAATCCCAGGTCCAGCGGGGCCAACAGGTGCGGGTAATGAGCGGCGGTCATCGGTAACTCCACAACGAGCGATCACGGATAAATTGCAGGAGCTCTTCGTCTCCCGTCAGGCATGTTCGACAGACTAAGAGTCGCACCGCTGTCACTCAATGACCGTAACTGACAAGTTAATGATCAAAATGCGCAGCGCCCCTTGGCAAGCGCGGGCATGGGCCCTACCCTAGGCATCACACTCTGTACCCGGTTGTTGTTGGTTTTCATGCGCAAACTTTTGTACCTGACTTTTTCCATGGCCCTTGTCGCCGTCCTCACCACCTACGCCATGTGGGCGGCAGACCGGCCCGCGGGGCATTATCTGTCGGACCTGCGCATCAAACTGGCGGTCGATCAAGGCACTCCAGCCGATCGCGGCAATCTTCTTGGCATCCAGCCGGAATTGTTTCCCACCGACTACCAAAGCCCCGACCGTTTGCACCGCAAGCTCGCGGCTTATTTGCAGCAAGCGCAGAATCAGGGGCTGCTCAACGACAAGACCGTCGTGGTGCTGCCGGAGAATGTCGGCACCTGGCTGATGATCAGCGGCGAGAAAGACGAGCTGTATCAAGCCGCCACCTTCACTGAAGCAATGAACTGGCTGGCGGCGAGCAATCCGTTGCTGTTTGCCCGCGCCTGGCTCAATGCCAAGGGCAGCGACCGCCTCAATGACGCGCATCTGCGGATGAAATCCAAAGCCATGGCCAAGGACTATCAAGCGCTGTTTGGCGGTCTGGCCAAGGAATTCCATGTAACCCTGGTCGCCGGTTCGATCGTGCTGCCCGAACCAAGTATCCGCGATGGCCAGCTCAAACCCGGCAGCGGCCCCCTGTTCAACAGCAGCGTGGTCTTCGGCAGTGACGGCGTGCCGCTCGGCCAACCGCAGCGGCAAATGCACCCGATCTTCGATCTGCGTGATGTGATCGACGCTGAAGACAAACAGGCGATCAACGTCGTCGACACCCCGGCCGGGCGCCTGGGCGTGTTGATCGGCAGCGACAGCTGGTATCCGGACAACTACCGCAAACTCGACGAGCAAGGCGCGCAAATTATCGCGGTGCCGGCGTACGTGAGCGGTCATGATGCGTGGGATAAACCGTGGCGCGGCTACAAGGGTTCGAGCACCCCGGGTTCGGTCAGCCTCAAACCCGGTGAAGTCAGCGAAGGTCAGGCCTGGCATCGCCTGACGCTGATTGCACAACCGCCCAGCAGCCGGGCGATTGCCGGAATGAGTGTGTTCCTGCGTGGCCAGCTCTGGGACAAGTCGAGCGCGGGGCAAAGCTTCCTCAGCAGCAACGGCCAACAATTCGCCGATGGCGAAGCCCGTGGCGCACGTTTGCTGAATGTCTGGTTGTAAGCAATGAAGCCGCTGCCGATGCGCCTCGGGGATTTGTCGGTCGGTTTCGTCCATAGCCTGGCAGATGCCGTGCGCAGTCATGATTGCGACCCGCAACCGCTGCTGGAGCAATACGGTCTGGACGCCGCACGCCTGGCCGAGGCCGGTGCGCGATTGTCGATTCCGCGTTACATGCGCCTTGGGCATGCTGCGATTCAATTGACCGGCGACCCGGCGCTGGGTTTGCGCATGGGTCAGCTCAGCCGCTTGAGTCAGGCCGGGCTGGCCGGCGTCACCGCTGCGCAAGCACCCACCGTTCGCGAAGCAGCTCGCTGCCTGATCCGTTTTGAACCGCTATACGGCTCCAACTATCGCGGCCAGGCGAGTTTTCACGAGGATGCCAACGGTGCCTGGCTGCGCTTCTATTCAATCAGCCCTTACAACGCCTACAACCGCTTCGTGGTTGATTCGATCATTGCCGGGTGGTTGCATCAGCTATCCAGCCTGAGCCACGAACCACTGCGCGCAGAACGCATCGAAATCGAATTCGACGCCCCCGACTACCGCGAGGCTTATACCGTACTCGGTGACTGTCCCATCCAGTTCGGCGCAGAGCAGAATCAGTTGCGCCTGAGCCTCAGCAGCCTCGCCCGGCGCAACCCGGAGCACTGCCCAAGCACTTGGCGTCATCTGCTGCAATTGTGTGAGCGGGAACTGGAACAACTGACCCGCACCCGCAGCCTGCGCGAACGCATCACCCAATTGCTCGGGCCGCTGCTCAATGGTGGTCGGGAACCGGATCTGGAAGAAGTGGCGGCACGCTTGAAACTGCCAACCTGGACTTTGCGGCGCAAACTGGCCGAGGAAGGCACGCAGTTTCGCGCCATCCTCAATGACACTCGCCGTGATCTGGCGATGACCTACATTCGCGACACCGAACTGGCGTTCGGCGAAATCGCCTATCTACTGGGTTTTGCCTCGGCCGAAGCTTTTCAGCGCGCGTTCAAGCGCTGGAACGGCCAGACACCGGGCGAGTTCCGCCGCAGTCACCGCAAAACCGCCTGACGCTTACAACTCGGTGGCGTCTTCTGCCGGCTCCGGAGAGTCCAGCTCGTACGCTTGGTATTCGAGCAGTTCTTCTTGATAGTCATCCATCGTGTAATCCCCCTGCTGCTCGCTTGAAAGCGGCCTGATCAATCGACCCGTGCCCCGAGCATAAAGTGCCCGTGTGAAGGAAAAATGAAACGCGTCCTTCATGAAATAAAACGTAGCAGGTGGTCAGGAATTTATCGCGGGATTTTTGTCAGGCGAATGTAACGAAATTTGAAGGCGGGCAGAAACAACTGTAGGAGTGAGCCTGCTCGCGATAGCGGTCTCTCAGTCAACAATAATGTTGAAGCTGAAGGCGTCATCGCGAGCAGGCTCACTCCTACAGGGTGAATCCCGATTACTGGCCGGAAGCAGGCATCGCCGGAATCGGCTCTGATGGCGGCGCGAGGTTCGGCGGATTGGCCGGCGGCGTGATCGTTTCAGTGGCAGGCGCAGGCTCAGCACTCGGCTCAGGAGTGATCGGCGCTGCTTCTGCAGGCGGTGTCACCGGCTCGGAACTCACTGGCGCAGCTTCAACCGGTGCAGCCAACGGCGCAGGCGCTGGCGCCGCAACTGGCTCCGCTGCTGGCACTGCCGGCGTTGGATTTGCCTTCGGCTCAGGCACACCCAGATCAGGTTTCGGCTGCTCTTCGATGTGCGCCTTTTTCTTGGTATCCGCCGGCAAGAACTGTTCGACCAACGCAAAGAAACGCTCGTAGAACTTCTGCGAGTTCACGGTTTCACTGGCGACCTTGACCATCGAGTCGTCCGACGAGCCAATTGGCATCGACACCGAACCCAGCACGCCAACACCCAGACTGGCCGAGTTGTTGGTCTTCTTCAGTGCATAACGATCCTGCAAGGCGTTGGCGAACACCGTGGCGTGATGCCCGGCGCTGCCATCTTCGGCACAGACGATGTTGAAGCTGATCTCCAGATGCGACTCACCCGTTTGCTGGAAGCTTTTGTGGCCGCTGACCAGTTTCGGGTCGCTGCTGGTAATGATGTAGCCCTGACTGAGCAACGCACGACGGGCCGCTTCGCAACTCGCGGTGTCGGTCACCGGGTAATTGCGCGAAAACGTACCGGAGTCGTCGAAGTTCTCATGCTCATAGAGAGGCTTGTCCTTCGAGCAGCCGGCAACAGCGGTCAACAACAGCGCCAACCCAACGACACGCATGGGAGTTGAAATCAACATTAAACATCCTGAGGGAAAACAGTCTGGGGCGTATTGTGCAACAGATCACGCCCCGACGGCGTATGGATTAGTGTCATAAGACAGTTACAACTGTATCGACCATCAACGACGGGAAAAAGTCGAATCGATGCATGATCGATGAAACCTCTGTCATTTGGCCACTATCGAACACAAAAAAGCCCCGGCGGTTAGGCCGGGGCTCTTGTCTTGCCGCTCAGTCAGACATCAGTAACGCTTGATGTCAGCCTGGGTTTCCAGTTGCTTGCGGAACGCCGCGAAGTCTTGCTGACCTTCACGGGACGCGAGGAAGCGACGGTACTGAGCCTTCTCTTCATCGGTCGGTGCAGCCGCTTCGTTGACGCTGTTCAGGCGCACGATCATCAGGCTGCCGTCCGGCAGGGTTACGCTGCTGAAGGTCGGTTTGTCCTTGGCAGCCGGTTTCGGCATGCGGAACAGCGCCTGCAGCACGGTTGGGTCAACCCCTTCCTGAGCGCGGGTGGCCGCCTGAACGACTTTCCAGCTCTGACCGTCAACTGGCTTGTCCAGTGCAGTCTTGCCATCGCGCAGGCTGGCGATCAGTTGATCGGCCTTGGTCTTCGCGGCAGCGCTGGCGTGCTCTTTGGCCAACTGGGTGCGAATGGCGGTAGCCACGCTTTCCAGCGGCAGTTGCGCAGGCTTCAGGTGTTCCTTGGCGCGCAGCACGACCACGGTTTCCGGATCCAGCTCGATGGCGGTGCTGTTGGCGTTTTCTTCCAGCACTTCCGGGCTGAACGCAGCAGTCACCACGGCACGGTTGGCCGCAATGCCTTCGCCACCTTCACGGCCGAACGGCTTGGACGTGTGCACGGTCAGCTTCAGATCGGAGGCTGGTTGCACCAGGTCAGAGGCTTCGAACGAGGCGTCTTCCAGTTGCTTGGTCGCCTCAACGAAACGCTGCTCGACCTGCGCGGCTTTCAGCTCGCGGGTCAGCTTGTCTTTCAGGCTGGCCAGCGTCGGCACTTCCGGCGCTTCAACACCCAGCAGCTTGATCAGGTGGAAACCAAAGTCGGTGCGAACCGGCTCGGAAACCTGATCTTTATTCAGCGAGTACAAAGCTTTTTCGAAGGCTGGGTCGTAGACGCCAGGGCCTGCATAACCGAGGTCACCGCCATTGTTGGCCGAACCCGGGTCCTGCGAGAACTCTTTGGCCAGCGCTTCGAATTTCTCGCCCTTGGCCAGACGCGCCTGGACTTCTTCGATCTTCGCCTTGGCCTGAGCTTCGGTGGTCTTGTCGTTCACTTCGATCAGGATGTGCGCGGCACGACGCTGCTCGGACAGGTTGGCGATCTCTTTCTGATACGCCGCCTGCAAGTCTTCATCCTTGACGGAGACCTGGTCGAAGAACGAAGCCTTCTTCAGTTCGAGGTAATCGATGACCACCTGATCCGGGGTCATGAACTCCTTGGCATGCTCGTCGTAGTAAGCCTTGACCTCATCGTCGGTCAGTTTGACCGCCGCCGGGTCAGCCTTGACGGTCAGCGAAGCGAAATCGCGGGTCTGTTTTTCCAGACGGGCAAATGCCAGCACTTCAGCGTCAGTAACAAAACCGCTACCGGCGACACCGGCACGCAGTTGGCCGATCAGCATTTCCTGAGCCAGCATCTGGCGGAATTGCATGCGCGAGTAGCCCAGTTGACGGATCACCTGGTCAAAGCGATCGGAACTGAACTTGCCGTCTACCTGGAATTCAGGCGTCTGCAGGATCACTTGGTCCAATGCGCCTTCGGAGAAAGCGAACTTCGATTGTTCGGCGCCTTGCAGCAGCAGCTTGCGATCGATCAGACCCTTGAGGGCCGATTCGCGGAGCATTTTTTCGTCAAGCAAGGAAGCATCGAAGTCCTTGCCCAGCTGTTGCATCAGCTGACGGCGTTGCATGTCAACGGCCTGGCTCAGCTCGTTCTGGCTGATTTCTTCACCATTGACCTTGGCCGCATCGTTGGAATGCGTAGTGGCCTTGAAAATGGCGTCGAAACCGGTCAGAGCCATCAGTGCAACGATGACTCCGATAATGGTCTTGGCAATCCAGCCTTGTGAATTGTCCCTGATATTCTGCAGCATGCGTCCCCCAGAAACGGTTGAACTTCAAAAATTAGGCAACCGTGGAGCGTGGGTAGAATCCGGATAGAAGAAAGGCGCATCCGAGGATGCGCCTTCTCGTAACTGGCGGAGCGGACAGGGCTCGAACCCTCGATCCCGGCGTTACAGGCAACTGATCCAGCTACCTGCTCTACCGCTCCGCTGCCAAGTCAGGGATGACCCCGACCCGGATAGGTAAAAACCTGAAACGAACTTAGTTGACCGCTTCTTTCAGTGCTTTACCGGCTTTGAAACCTGGTTTTTTAGCAGCAGCGATCTGCAGCGTCTTGCCGGTCTGTGGGTTACGACCAACGCGAGCTGGGCGATCAGTTACGGAGAACGTACCGAAACCAACCAGAACAACGGAGTCGCCAGCCTTGAGAGCGCCAGTGACGGATTCGATTACAGCGTCCAGCGCACGGCCAGCAGCAGCTTTCGGGATATCAGCGGATGCAGCGATAGCATCAATCAGTTCCGACTTGTTCACTCTAAGTCCCCTTATATCTATTTTGAGTTGATTCTAAGTTTTTTGGTGAAAGCAAAAACGAGTGCTGAATGGCCTACAGACACTTAAGAGCCGCTTTATAACAAGGGCTCTAAAAAGCTGTCAAGGAAGCCACCCAGGCAAAAACGTATTAATGCGTGCTAATTCTTTCCTTAGAGTCAGACTCGCGTTTTTCGTCCTTGGCAACTATCTCCGGAGCCACATCCGGCAAGGGCTCCGGCGCGTATTGCAGCGCAATTTGCAGGACCTCGTCAATCCATTTAACCGGTTTAATCTGCAGATCCTGCTTGATGTTGTCCGGAATCTCCTTCAGATCACGTACGTTCTCTTCAGGAATAATCACAGTCTTGATTCCGCCGCGGTGTGCCGCGAGCAGTTTTTCCTTCAAACCACCGATCGCCAGTACCTGGCCACGCAGGGTGATTTCGCCAGTCATGGCGACATCGGCGCGCACCGGAATGCCGGTCAATGCCGAGACCAGTGCCGTGCACATGCCTACACCAGCGCTAGGGCCGTCTTTCGGGGTCGCCCCTTCCGGCATGTGGATGTGCGTGTCGCGCTTCTCATGGAAGTCCAGAGGGATGCCCAGGCTCTTCGCCCGGCTACGCACAACGGTAAGCGCCGCAGTGATCGATTCGACCATTACGTCACCGAGGGAACCGGTCTTGATCAGTTGACCTTTACCCGGCACGACAGCGGCTTCGATGGTCAGCAATTCACCACCAACCTGAGTCCAGGCAAGGCCGGTCACCTGACCGATCTGATCCTGCTGCTCGGCCAGACCGTAGCGGAATTTACGCACACCGAGGAAATGCTCCAGCAGTTCTGCTGTCACTTTTACCGAGAAGCGTTTTTCCAGCGCATGCTCTTTGACTGCCTTGCGGCAGACCTTGGCAATCTGCCGCTCAAGGCCACGCACACCGGCTTCACGGGTGTAGTAACGGATGATGTCGCGGATCGCTTCAGCGTCGAATTCCAGTTCGCCCTTCTTCAAGCCATTGGCCTGAATCTGCTTTGGCGACAGGTATTTAACGGCGATGTTGATCTTCTCGTCTTCGGTGTAGCCCGGCAGACGGATGACTTCCATCCGGTCGAGCAGCGCCGGCGGGATATTCATCGAGTTCGAGGTGCACAGGAACATCACATCGGACAGGTCGTAATCGACTTCCAGATAGTGATCGTTGAAGTTGTGGTTCTGCTCGGGATCGAGCACTTCCAGCAACGCCGACGCCGGATCGCCACGCATGTCGCTGCCCATTTTGTCGATTTCATCGAGCAGGAACAGCGGGTTGCGAACGCCCACCTTTGTCATCTTTTGAATCAATCTTCCCGGCATCGAACCGATGTAAGTCCGGCGGTGACCACGAATTTCCGCTTCATCACGCACGCCGCCAAGGGCCATGCGCACGAATTTACGGTTGGTGGCATGGGCAATCGACTCAGCCAGCGAGGTTTTACCCACGCCAGGAGGACCAACCAGGCACAACACCGGGCCACGGATTTTTTTCACGCGTTTTTGCACGGCGAGGTACTCAAGGATGCGCTCCTTGACCTCTTCGAGACCGTAGTGATCGGCATCGAGAATGTCTTCTGCACGCGCCAGATCAAGGCGAACCTTGCTCTGTGCCTTCCACGGCACTTGCACCAGCCAGTCGATGTACGAGCGCACCACAGTGGCCTCAGCGGACATCGGCGACATCTGCTTGAGCTTGTTCAGCTCGGCAGTCGCTTTGGTCAGCGCGTCTTTCGGCAGGCCGGCAGCATCGATGCGCTTTTTCAGCTCCTCGATTTCATTGTGACCTTCGTCACCGTCGCCCAGCTCTTTCTGAATGGCCTTCATCTGCTCATTCAGGTAGTACTCGCGCTGGCTGCGCTCCATTTGCTTTTTGACGCGGCCGCGAATGCGTTTTTCGACTTGCAGCAGGTCGATTTCGGCATCCAGCAGAGCGAGAACGTGCTCGACGCGGGCCGACAAATCGATGATTTCGAGGATTTCCTGCTTCTGCTCGATCTTCAGCGCCATGTGCGCGGCCATGGTGTCTACCAGACGACCCGGCTCTTCGATGCTGTTGAGCGACGACAGGACTTCAGCCGGGACTTTCTTGCCCAGCTGCACATATTGTTCGAACTGCGACAGCAGGCTGCGCACGAAGACTTCCGACTCGCGGTCAGGGGCGTCAACTTCGTCAATCAGCGAGACTTCGGCACGGCAGTGGCCGTCGACTTCACTGAAGCGCTCCACGGCGCCCCGCTGCTCGCCTTCGACCAGAACCTTGACGGTGCCGTCAGGCAGCTTCAGCAGCTGCAGAACAGTGGCGATCGTACCGACGCGATACAGCGCGTCTTCACCGGGATCATCATCAGCCGGGTTTCTTTGGGCCAGCAACAGGATTTGCTTGTCGCCCGTCATCGCTGCCTCGAGGGCTTCGATGGATTTCTCGCGCCCCACGAACAGCGGGATAACCATGTGCGGATAAACCACGACATCACGCAATGGCAGGAGAGGCAATTCGATGGTGGTCTTCATGATTTCGCCTCTACGGCGGCCATATGGCCGTAAACAGATGGAAGTAAGCTTGAAACCAAGATGGGGGCTGCCTTGAAAAAAAACAAGCGCAAAGCGGATGTTAAAACGCGTTAATAAAAAAGGGGCCCGAAGAGGTCATACCCAGGAGATACATCGCTTGCGCTTTGGACACCATAGCGTGTCGTTGTATCGGGCTTTTGAGCATCAGACGTTATCGATGCTGATACATACGAACTTGTCCACCAGGCGCAGACCAACGTTGACACTCCTCTCGCTCGGCAGTCCAGCTTGGTTGTGAGGCCCCTTAGACTCCACAGTTGCTGAAGCTATCGCCAAAGGAATGCCCTTGCTTGTTCCCTTGTCCCCCAAGCTTGGGATTCCTCTGCCCTCTAAAAACAATTTTCGGCGTCCATCCCACTACCGTACCCAGCAAATCCCACCGCCTAACGTCCCACACCCGATAGTTTCTGTTCAGACCTGCCTCGGAATCAATCGACCAGTACCTTACGAATCGCACGAGCAAAGCCCACCTCAAAAACTATCCGACCGTGTTCATTGGTTATTTCACCATGACTCCCCTCCTGCAGACCGCGCTCCTCCAGGTACTCTGGGGATATCGCCTTTTGTAAGGCTTCGCGCTCAGAGGAAGTCAGTTGTGCGGACAGTGCAAGCACCGCCACAGGTTTCGCTCCAGGTGAAACCGCGATGGTGGCCCCCTGCGGACGCCGGTCTACAATCACCTGCGTGTTCGCTTTCAGAACGTTGAGTTGCGCCTTGAGCTTGTCACGCTCGACGATAATGGCCTGGATGATGGAGCGTATGGCTGGGTCCTCGATACGCATCAGGTATTCATAACTTGCCAACGTCCTTGGTAACTTGGGTAAAGGTGGTCCGGCGTAAGCCCCCCAAGCCTCAATGAGCACTTTGTAGTCGGCAGATTGCGCATTGTAGAGAACACGCCCCTTCAAAATGCCCGCCGCCTCAGCGAGTCGCCCGATGGTCGGCAATGAAAAGTCACGGGACCCCGTTTCATGCTGTATTCGACAAAGCTCGTGGATTTTCGCCAGGTTTGAGCGTCGGTTCGAACGCGCGCCTTTAGCGAGCAACGCTTGCAGAACAACATCCGGATGCACGTCTGTTGCGCCATTCATCATTCATCTTCTCTGGAAGTTGGGGGCCCGATTGGAAACGCCTGGACGCCGTGTGTCTTAGCCAGCAGCGAGCACAGATCAAGATCAAAGTACTGGCTGAGCCTCACGCCTGCATCCATCAAACGAATCACTTCCCGCTGGCCCAAAGCGGGATTGGCCGGATTCATTTGCTGAGCAAGCCGGCGCATAAACGCGTTGCCGGCGAGCAGTTGCTCTTGCTCACTCAAAAGCATGAACACCGGTGGCAAGTCCTCGCGATAGAGGATCGTGTCGAGTAACTGACTGCGGCGAAACACGGCCTTTCCCGGTTCCAGATCGGGATAGACATCAACGCTTTCGCATACTCCTGCGAGCTGGAGCAACTCCGAATTCGTTTCCTCGAAAACGACGTGCACATCACCCACGGTGCCGGCAGCCACCAACTGGCTACCGCCGCTCGCAGGCATGACCTTGAGTGCTACCTTGCAGCGCTCGATAAGACGCCAGCAGGCGACGAGGTCTTCAGCGAGGTCGCTGAAGCGCTTGATGGCCAGCTCCCACACCCGGGTAGCTTGCTGGTAGGCCTGCATCTGGGCAAACGGCTGGCCGGCCTCTTCTGCATCCACCTTCTGCTTTTTGAGATCTTGTAGAGTCTTCTCGTGGGAGAGACAAGCATTACGCGCCTCATCGAAATGATAGGCGAGCGTATTGAAGTGTGCAGCCAGAGCCGGCAAGTAGTGTGGCTCGGTCACAAACCAGCGACAACGCACGCAGTTTCGACTGCCGCCCGGAACAGGCCCATGTTTGGGAGCGATTGCCGCCGAGCCCTTGGCAATCAGTGCCCCGCCGTTGTAACACCCCCCCGCACCGCCGTTCCCCTCGGCTTCGCTGGTGTTACCGCCCACCAGGCAGAGCCCATGGTGCATTGGCATCCAGCCTACCGAGTTACGTGCAGCCGGATGAGGCGTAATGGCCGCGGCAAGGCTAGAAACGCCATTACAGATCGCCCGCTGCAAAAGCTCGCCGTGGTCTGTGTCGAGCAAGAAGCTCTGGATACTGGCCTCCTTGTTCTCTTCTAGCCGTTTCGCTGCATCGACCAGTACGTCGCGAATGTGCGACGCACCAGGTTTGGTGTAATACAAGGTCATTAATAGGCGGCTGTGGCCAGCCAGTTTCTGCAGGATGGGGAACGGTACCTGGCCTTCGAGAGCCAGCGCAGTGATGAGCGAAACACGCAAGCTGTGCAAGGGGAAGAGCGTGTTTTGCGCAGACCTCCCCTGCGCTACTGACGGTGTTAGGAGTCGAATAGGCGTGCCGTTTCGGTGGGTTTCCCCCCGATCCGCGAGCTGAGCCTCCAGCGTCTCCAGCAGGTAGAACCAACCTTTAAACAACGTCATTTCCTTTAGTGGGAGATGACGCTCACTCTCTGCCGCCTCTGGCATACGAAAGAGAAAACACGTGTCAGGGGAGTCGGCCAGTTGCACATTGCTCTTGGCATTGATGTGGCGTCCGTCCAATTCCGCCCAAGCGCCGCGCCGCGAGATCGGGTTGTACTTCTCCTGCCAGTTGCGCAGTTTCTCCAGCCAGTAGAAGACATCCTGATGAACTTCCCCGCCGAACGACCAAGGCAACACGTAGCCCTTCTCTGAAGCAGACCTGGCGATGTCAGCAGTCTTGTTGGTATTGATGTAGAGCACGGTCGAAACTGCCTCACCGTCGGTGAGACCAACGCTGCGTCGAAACACCCCTTGTTGCAATGGCCGACGCCGGTTGTTTTGTGCGAGCCTATGGGGATTTGGTATCCAGCCCCCACACTCATAGCGCCATGTATCGGCTTCGCCGGAGTCAAGCATTCGGACTTGGTAGGTGCGTAGCGGTAGTATGAGTTTTACAGCCAAGGCCACCCAGCGTACCGGGCTCCACATTTCCAGGTGCGTTCCGTTTTTCATCGGACGCTCACGCCACACACAGTCCGGATCGCTGCGGTCAATCTGATCTTCGCTCACGTCGAACCAATCCGGTGCGACGAACCCAGATTTGCCAACTTCGGCTCCCAGAGCGCTCGTTGCCCAGTGCCAGTCGCGAAAGTCCGGCCCCGCCACGAGCAACTTGCGCAGCTCTTCAAGGTAACCATAGGGCAGTGGCGAATACACACTTTCGTCGCATTCAGGCAGGCTACGGCGAGACATCCGAAGTACGGGATTACGAAAAGCGGCAGAAACGGTTATCTGCCCATTGGTAGAGGCTTCGCTGAATTCATGCATGAGGACGAAGTCAATGAAGGTGCAGATGTGGTTGTTGTATTTGATGCCCTTCACAGAGTCCGGACAAACCGTTCGGAAAAAATCAGGCATGAGCGTATCGCGCGCTAGCGCCATAGCCGGATCAACCGGTAACCCCTGCTGGATTAAGTACCGTTCAAAAAAGACGGCCAAGGCCTTGAGCTTATCGTCAATACCTCGTACTTCCCCTTTCAGCCACTCTATCGCCAGCACACGCCACGCGGCGAGTTGGGGATAGGCCTGCTCAACCCAACCGAGGGCAGTATCCGTTTTACGTGTAACGCGCTTCTTTTCGGCCATGAACGCGCGCCCTCAGTCTTGGTTGATATTCGTTAGCCAGGAGCACGGCGAACGCTGAGTAGCGGAATGATTTTCTCGCAATCGCAACGCGGCCGCCTCCAGAGCCGCCCGGGCCTCCCGAGCGGTCGACTGTGTGTAGACTTCCTGGCTTTCCAGTGACGCGTGATGCATGAAGCGACGAATGAGTCCCTTATCGACACCGGCGCTACAGAGACGGCGGGCATAGGCGTGACGATGCCCATGTGGCGTCGTGCCCAAAACCTTGCTCACCGTAAGCCCGATGCGTTCACAGGCACAGGCATGGGCCTTGTTGTATTGGGTGAGCGAATACATGGCACCGGCAGGCTCACGGGCCAGATTGATGAAGGCGAAGGGATGGCTTCGGTCGATGTACGCGACCTGCTCCAGGTAGCGGTACCACAGGCTTAGAAACCACTCGCCATATTCGGGTTTGAACCAGTAAGCCTGCTTGAAATACGGACCATCGTGTGTCCCGCCCTTCCAGCCGGCATGTCGCCGCCCCAATAGCTCAGTGCGAGGTACAAGACCGAATTGGCGGGCGAGGTATTGCGCTCGATTACCTTGACTGCGTCGCCCTCGCTCGTCGTACCAATCGCAAGGGGCGAGGCCGTGGTGAGGATGGTGAATATGGACCTTCGCTTCGAGCGGTCTGACAGGATCGGGAAAAACATCGGGGATATAAAGATGGAATGGTTCCGACTCTCGAAAACCAGCGCCATGCAACAGCAATGTGATGAGCATGCCACGATAATCACGGCGTCCGGCCGGGCAAAACCCTTTGACCAACAGTTCTTCAAATCGCGCTTCCGGAAAGGCCGGCGGCTCACTTTTTTCGACGCAGGGCAGGCGCTGCCCCCGCACCTGACAACCGGCCTTAGTGATTGGTGCGTTCGCAGCCCAGGTGTGCCCCAGAAAAGCCTTGCTGCGCCGGTATTGGTAGGCAGCCTCGTCGACCTGTTGATCAAAGGCGTTCCCCACGTAGCCTAGGTTCACCTTGGCGGCCTGCGGGCGCGCCTCACTGAGCCAACTGAAAAAGTCAGACAGATGAGTAATGATGTGCGAAGCATCCTGTGGTGAGCGTTGCCTCCAGCACAAGTTGCTCGGATCGAGGCCCGTGTCCCGATCGAAGGTCCCGGTGTAGAGACGCTGAGCGAAGGTCTGGAACAGGCGCTGAGTGTCGTACTCAGAAGGGTTCGCTTGCAGGTACTCGAGGAACATCCGAACCGAGCGTGCGACCTTCCTCATCCACATCAGACTGCGGTCGTGACTGCGCCAAAGGCAATAATCGAGCAACGATGTCAGCACACCGGCAGGCGTCAGCAGCGCTGGAAGTTCCGTATAGACCCCCGTAGCATCAGTAAAAACGCGTGCCTTGATTGTCACAAACATGAGAGCAACTCAATCCGCATAAGGTGTACGCGACGCACCCGCACAAGATAGAGAGTGGCGTCAGCGTCACCTCGCTTGCAGGTGTTGGTGGCCAGGTGTGCAGGTCCAGACATAACGTTAGATTTCGAGGCACATTTCGTAGCATTCCTCGCTTGGCTCTAACGGGGGAAGAATCTTTCGCGTCGAACAATCTCGAGTAAACAGTACAATGCGGCTGTAACCCCGTCATCCAGAGAAGCACTCAGAACGAGCTCCGAGCACTAATCTTAGCACCCGGCTCTCACGCTGCTTCGCCCTTTCTGTTTGTCTCCACCTAGCCACGGTGAAGCGAAATCGCGGACTATCACAGCCACGTCTCGGCAAGCTTATACATACAATGGGGTGGGGCCCACATAGCATGCTGATAGATGGTATAGCTTTACTTGGATAGGGTAGGAGACATTGGGTCATCGACGACAAACGGCGCCGGGGAAGTGAGCACTGGCCGATATGGAACGAGAGGCAGGAAGTGACGTTTCAGGGGTGAGGCGTATGTGGACGTCACAACCACACACCCCGGCGATGACCAGCGAGGCCTGAGCGTTCAGGGAGGGCAAGGAAACTTGAATTTGACGCCGATGCACCGACTGAAAAGGGGCATCACTTCTGTGCTGACGCCGAAGCCCCCCTGGCAACCTAGGGCTTTTCCGAGTTCGGCAAGTCACGATGCATTCGTGGTGCGGAATCAACTGAGAACAAACCGTTGAAAGCCGCCGGCACACCGACGGCCCCATCATTAGTGCTGCCTAGTGAGATTCCATTGGCGTAATACACTTAGACGAATTTCCAATTCGCGGCCTGAAACCTGATGCGAGCGGCGCGCCAAGTCGCAGGAACACTTGGAAAATTTTAAATTGAAGAAGCTTTCTTTTAAGGCACGGTTCACTTGATATCTCGGGAAAGTGGAAGAACACGACGGAACGTGCGACATGATTCAACAGCTCGGCATCACTGTGTCGAAGGCAGTTTTCCAAATGAATAGCCAATTGCTCCTCAGTTATAGGTTGGCCGGGAAATTCAAGCCCTATTGCTTTTGTTTGGCCCATTTTGACCTCCGTGACAGGGGCACGAACTAATGTTCGCCTAGCAATAAAAGACGCCCAATGCACATATGGCAAGGATGTTTACTCCACGAATGCGGACCACTCGTCAGTTTTTTCAAAATAAAAATAGAACCAATACAGTTAAGCGTGGTGATCCCTGCTGCCAAGGCGATGCATTGCCGGTGCGCAACGGCGCTACAAAGCCTGCGAACACTGCTCTTCAAATCGTACAAGCGTTATCAGCGAGACAGGGACCCTCAACGTTCCGTGCGGCACCTGCCCCCTATATGCAGCCGCCGAGTGTCAGGACACCGGGCCGGTGCGCTCTTCGAGCAACCGTCGCCAGTAAAGAGTCAGCGCGATCCGGTGGTGGGGATGATAAGCGATCAATTCGGCCTTCCAATCATTTATTGGCCCTAGCCCCCCCTGCATGACACCCCATCTGATTGGCGATGGTGCCATCGGCAAACTGAACTGCGCGCCCTCACATAAGCGCCAGGAGTGAGCGTTTTTGATCGTTCACTATTTAGGTCTTTAGCAATCGCCGTCTCGAAAACCACGAGCCGTGAGGGGCTCGTCTCACAGAGCTCATTTCATGGTTGAATAACATATTCTTCAACCGTCGAACTTGCTGCTGACCGCTGTCAATATCCATAGCAAATCGACAAGCCAGCTCGTTATCAGCACGCTACAACCACGTTGCCTATCGCCGCAGAACGTCTTCTGCCCTTCCCCCCTGGCATTCAGGCCAGATGAATGTCCCACTCATCATCCGATTGCCCCTGCCACCTGAACTCAAGAAGAACTCTTCAGCGAACAAGGATGAACCTAAAAATTGGATCGTTCATCCGCACCACAAAAGAAGGAAGCCCTTACATTTTTCGGAAGATTTCTCTGCTAATTCTTGTGCATCGACTGGTACTTAAAACATACGGAAGGCGCATGCGCTCAATGATGTGTACTGATCTGCGGTCTGAGACCACAAGCACCAAACATGGGCGCTGGACGGGGTGCCTTTTTATGTATCTCGCGTCGAATACAACGGCGACGCACGGTATCTCACCCATTGCACGATACACAATTAACCTGCTGTCGGGCCGTCCTCAGCTCGCAGGATGGATAGTGGGACTCTTGGTGCTTGCATCGCAATGCTGTGCCGCTTCGCAGCCACAGCAGATCAATAGCGCACCCAGCGAAGCATTCCTAGGTTTGCAGCAGTTGTGGTTAATGACCCGCTCACCAGAGGGTCAACTGGAGCTCGAACACCCCATGCTCCCCAAAGACATGGCGAGTGAAGAGCCTATTGATAGCCTTTCATTGGAAGAGGCACGCCGTCGCTCCTTCGATGAAAGTTTCACGCTCGGCGCTTCTCGCTCTAAAGTTCAAGCCTCATCCGACCTTGCGCGTGCCGCCTATGCAGGCGTCCTGCCTTCTTTGGACATACGCATGGCAAAAGGGCGCGGCAACTCCACACCTTCAATGGCCCTGGACGAAGCTACGGGCGCGCCGCTGTCCTCGAGCATCCAAACGCAAACGGAAATCTTTGGCGTACTCAGTCAGCCGCTATTCAATCTCTCAGCCATGGCAGACATCCGCAACGCCGCAGCCATAAAACGTGCAAGTGCCGCTGATGCAGACGGGGTACAGAGCGATGTCAACTACGATACTACTGCCGCCTTCTATAGCGCCGTAGAGGCAGCGCTCTCACTGAAGATTTCCCTCGCACAACAAAAGCGCTTGGAAAAGCTTGGTGAGTGGGTCACTGCGCGAGCCGAAGCCGGTGGTGCTAGCGGCGCTGACCGAGAACGCATCAAAGCACGTGTTCTTGCAGCCAAGTCGGCTGTTCAGGACGCCCTTGCTCAAGCAAACCAGGCCAATATCAATTTGAGTCGTCTCACCGGCAGCATGCCGCGCGCATTGAGATTGCCTGCCCTCGCCGATTTGAAGCCGCTGGGTACACTTGAAGGTGCCCTAGCACTCGTGTCCGACGGCAACCCCGCAGTGCGCACCGCACGGGAAAATGAGGAAGCGGCCAGGCAAGAGCGGCGTAAATACCAGGGGCGCTTCGTGCCAGCGATCAAACTTGAGCTATCCAGCAATCGTGTCGCCAACGCCGGCGGCCTCGAAGGCTGGCGCGAAGAGCGAGCGGCAATGGTCGTCCTCACACTCCCCCTGTTCTCAGGTGGGGCCGACTACTATAGGCAGCGTGCTTCGCTCGCCAAGCAGCAAGGATATGAATATGAGCGCCTGGATGCAGAGCGCGAGGCACAGCGCAACTTGCAGGTCGCCTTTAGTGGTCTGGCTTCCAGCCGCGACAAGATCAACTCTCTACGTCAGCAAGCACAAGCTCAAGCACAGGTTGTTGCAGCTTTTGACTCGCAACTTTCTAGCAGTACTCGCAACCTGCTAGATGTGTTCGATGCTTACCAGCAGTACAACCAGTCTCAGCTAGAGCTTGTTCACACGAGCGTACAGTCCGTCCTTCTAGAGCAGCAGATTCAGCGCGTAACCGGGCAACTCGCGGCCAACGCCTTCGCCACGATGTCGAGCTCAAAGGAGTAAATCATGGCCGGAGACAGTAATTCGCGAGAACAGAATTTTTGGCCTGGATTCGTCGATGCTCTGACCAACGTCGTACTGGTCATGGTGTTCGTGGTGGTGGTATTCGCCATATCCATGTTTAGCAGCATGCTCAAAATATCCAAGGTGAAAGTCGAGCAAAGCGTCGAAAAGAAAGTGGAAGAACGAAGTGTCCAAGCCAAACAATTAGTTAGCCAAGCGCAAGCCGAAACCCAGGTTGAACGCGAGCGAGCCGAACGTCTGCAAGAGGAAAACCAGCGACTGTCGGAGGCCCTTGGAGCGGCCCAGCAAATTCCGTTCGCCGAAGGCGATCCCGCCGCCCCTAGTCGAAATACGCAACCGCAGTCCCCTGTGACGATCTCAGGTCGGCGCCCCAGCATCAACGTGAGCTATGCGCTTGGCGTCACGACTCTAGAAGAAAAGCTCATCGCGGCGCTGGATGGGGCGCTCGGCGGCTATGAGTCCGCAGGTCGATGGAAGGTGTTATTGCAGGCCTCCATGGCCGAGCCATCGCCTAGTGAAGCACGCCGATTGGCCTTTTATCGCATTGCAGTGTTGCGCGACCACTTGGTTTCCAAAGGGGTCGCCCCTGGCAACATCGAGAGTGTCATCCTTAATGCACCCGCCACTGACGGGCGAAGCCATGTCGCTGTCCGCATCAGGAACTAGCCAATCATGCCAGGCCCCTACGCAACGGCTAATGAACGCACTGCAGATCGCGAACACCGGCAGGCCGCCATGCTGTCCGAATTGCGTGCACCGCGCGTCTGGATACTGGGACTTTCGATCATTGTGATATTGCTCATTACCTGGTCGGCATTTGCATCGATCCGAATGGTGGTGCGGGCCGAAGGTCGGGTCATTCCCTCTACCCGCAGCCAAGTCGTGCAACACCTGGAGGGTGGCGTAGTACTCTCCATCGATGTCGCTGAAGGCGACAC
Source organism: Pseudomonas sp. NPDC087346 (assembly GCF_044744235.1). Lineage (NCBI taxonomy): Bacteria > Pseudomonadati > Pseudomonadota > Gammaproteobacteria > Pseudomonadales > Pseudomonadaceae > Pseudomonas > Pseudomonas sp. NPDC087346. Next base: position 11,973 of record NZ_JBIUXX010000024.1, on the reverse strand, counting down.
CGTTCAGAAAGGTGATTTGTTGGCACAAATCAGCGATGTTCAGGCCAATTCGCAAATGGGTGAACGTCGTGTGCGAGAACTCGCCTTGGTCGCAAAAGTGGCCCGTCTAAAAGCCGAGGCTACGGGGGGCAACATGGATAGCATGACGCCACCCGACCTGCCAAGTGAAGCCGCGCAGTCTATCCGCATCGAGCAGGAAGCACTGTTAGCGCGACGTCTGCGTCTGGAGCAGACTCAACGCGTATCCGTGGAGCGGGTCATGCAAAAACGCTCCGAACTCGCGGAATTGACCATGCGCCGCAGCAATTTGGCGACCGAACTAGAACTGTCTCAGCGCCAGCTACAGATCGCTGCCGACATGCTTGAGCGCGAGGCGGCCTCAAAGCTCGAAGTGCTGGAAGCACAATCACGTGTACAACGTTTGCGAACCATGATCTCAGAAGCAGATACAGCGCTTCCTCGATTACGTTCAGCAATCGCTGAAGCCGAAAGCAATAGTCAGGAGGCGGAATCACTCTTCCGCGCCGATGCTCGCACTGAGCTTACCGCCACCCAGACCGACCTACAGCGAGTTCAGGAGGAACTCAAGGCGAGTAACGACCGGATGAACCGAACCGAACTGCGGGCACCCGTTTCAGGTGTCGTCAATCGGGTAAACATCTCCACTATAGGAGGCGTCATCCGCCCCGGCGATGCGGTAGTCGAACTCACGCCTTCCAGCGACCACTTCGTAGTAGAAGCCCGCGTGCGGCCGGCCGACCGGGCAGAGTTGCATCCGGGTCTTCCCGTCCATGTTCGCCTGTCCGCCTACGACTATGCATCCTTCGGCGTGGCCGAGGGGCGCTTGACCGAGGTCAGCGCCGACACCGTACCCGATGAACGTGGCGAGCGATATTACCGTGTGCGCATCAGCATTGAAGGCGAGCAGCACCCCTTCGCAGGACGCCCCATCATGCCCGGCATGGTCGCTACGGCGGAGATCGTCGTGGGACGCAGAACCGTACTCGACTATCTCCTTTCGCCACTGAATCGTTTTGCCCGCGTTGCCCTGAGCGAGCCACGCTGACGGCTGACGGCTGACGGCTGACGCAGAGTGGGGAGCCCAATTTCTTAGGAAGCACGGCAAAATCATGAAAACATTACGAGCAATCCATCAGCATCATCTGTTCCTCACTTGGACTCCGCTTGTCCTAACGGCATTGGCAGCCCTGTTATTTCACGAATTCGTCATCCACGCCATTCTCACTAACGTAATTCTCAACGGCATTATTATCGGCACGGCGATCGGCGGCGCGTTGCTCATGCTGCTGCGTATCCGGGCGATTCGCCGCGAGTGGCAAGTCTTTGAGCAGTTTGCGCTACTCGACCCCGAGCCGGACTCACCTGCCGAGCGTCTGCAGCAAGACTCCGTGGCTTCACGCTTGCTGACTAACCTTGGACGCATTCGGCGTACGAATGTAGCGTCGGCCATTGAGCAGTCGCACATCCAGGAAGAACTTGAAGATGTCCACCGCGTCCTAGACAGTCGCCAAGAGGCCGCGCAATACGTCGTTGGCTTGATGATTGCGTTAGGGCTGCTTGGCACTTTTATCGGACTGCTGGAAACCTTGGTGGCTGTGGGTAACCTGATTGGTGGTTTTTCCAGTGCAGACCCGAACCAGGATGTAGAAAAGGCTCTGACCGAGCTTATCGGCAACCTAAAGTTCCCTCTTACGGCCATGGGTACCGCGTTCAGCGCCTCCATGTTCGGCCTGCTGTGTTCATTGATGCTCGGCATCATGATGTTGTCGGTGCGGGCTTTCCAGGTGGAGTTCTTGCAGTTTGCTCGTAGTGTGGTGGATGAAATTACCGCACACACACATGCCCCCGACAGCAATCTGATGCAGGGCACTGAAACCATCGACGAAGCGCTATGGACGCATCGCATCGCCGATCTGCAGCAGATGCAAGAGCGCTTGCATGGACAGGTTCGAGAGATTGCGATGCAGGGCAAGCGCAACGAGGAGCGCCAAGGCGTGCTGCTTTCGTGTGTCGAGAGCCTTGTTTCTTTTGCCTGGAAAGCCGACGACAAGGTACAGGCATTGGAAAGCCACTTGGCGGTGTTGCCCGCGTTGTTACAGAGCACAAAGGAAGCTCACTACTCCACGGAGCAACTGATCGAAACCGTGATGCAGCTGCTGCGCCAAAGCGAGCAGCAGCATCAAGGCCTGGCGCGCAGTTTGATTTACCAGATGGGCGAATTCGCAACACAGGTCGATCAAACCCATGCCGAACAAGCACGGCGCACTCACACAACGCTTGTTGAAGTCCTGGATCAGCGTCTGGCAACCGCTGAAGCGCAGACAATCCAAGCGAACGAGGTCCAGCGTTCAGAAGTGCATCACCATGAAATGCTGGAGCGCGTTTTCAACGCCTTTGGTGAAGCCAACGCTGCCACACACACGCAGATGCAGCGTCTGCACCACGACTCACTGGAACAGACGCAGTTACTTCAGGCAATGATCAAGACAGTGGCTAGTGCAATTACACAAGCCCAAGTTCAGACGGAGAAGCTCAACGAGTGGGTGCTAGTCCAGCGTAATGATGCAACGGGTACGGAAATCGCCTACGAGGTTGCACAGGGAACCGAACGATTGGAGCGTGAGCTTCGTGTTGGAATGGCGGCAATGATTAGTGTGCTGCGTAACCTAAAGAACGATGCAAACTGTGATAACCCAGAGGAGGCACTCTGATGTTAAACCTGACAACGATTACTCGCGAGAGTGGCACGTTCAAGCTGTCCTTCAACCAATCTGAAATCGCCAAGGTTTCCGTAACGGATGTCGACCTGGTCATCGAGCTGAAAAACGGTAAGAGTCAGGTGCTGCTCGGCGGGGCCGTGGATGCGTTGGCTGAAGCCCCCCCGCAGGCAATCTTCAGCGACGGTGCATCTATTCCGACGAGCAAACTGCTAAACCTGGTCAGCGAATTCGGCGTCTCCGCAGTCGAATCGCCTCTGAGCGTGCCTAACGTGAGTCCAGCTCCCAAAGTGGAGACCAAGGAAGAAACAAAAGAGGAAACTAAAAACGAGATTAAAGAAACCTCTGCAGAGGGAGCGCAGCCGTCCCAATTATCGGACGCCACAGAACAACTGCCCGTATCTGCCGCGGCGCCCGCACCGCCGAGCCCGACCGATGCCACTTCCGAGGCACTCAAGGCCCTGGTCGAGCATAGCAGTGCTCGACCACAGATCGCACAGCCCATTATCGACGATAATCCGCCGCAGATCGTTCGCCCACCTGCGCCAGCCAGCAGCACGCCCATACCGGTGCACAAAAGCAGTGTAGCGGAATCGCCAACCTCCCCCGTGCCAGATAGCGGCGGAGGGGACGCACCCGTACAGCCTCAGATCGTGCTCCTTCCAGCAGAGTTCAGAGGACTGAATCTGCTCAACGTTGTTGGTGTTCGTCAAGACGGCGCCACTCTCTCGGGCGCCGGCGGCGATCTTTCTACGGCTCACGACGGAAGTCTAGGGGCGCAATCTGCCCCTGAACATATTATCGGCACCTCGGGTAACGACGTGATCTATGGCGATGATGCACAACGCCTGGGAACTGGCTTCGCCAAGGTGCTGCAACTCACCCTGAATAACAGCGCAGCGGTCGACAGCTACTCCGTAGCCGGGTTGCCGAGCGGCTTTAGCTTTGAAGGAGGCAGCGTCGATACGAACGGTGTCTGGCACCTTAACGTGCCGTCGCCAGAGTCAGGGCCTTCATTCAACGGCACCTATGAACTCTCGAACAAACTGCTCTATCCGACGGATATTGCTACGGACAATACCGGGTTTGCTCAAAGCTTCGAGATCACGTTCACTGTGTCGGTGACCGACTTGTCGGGCCACATTACCAACTTCACAAAAACAGCTACGGTGATCGTCAAAGACGTCAATACATCCAGTGATCTGTTGGTCAATTCGCTAGGTACGGATTTTACCCTGGTACTGCCCGCCAGAGGATTGTCCAACTTTATTGACGGCGGCGCGGGCGATGACACTCTCTATGGCAGCTCTGCCAACGATACCCTGGATGGCGGCAGCGGCGTTGACGCGATGTTGGGCGGCGGCGGCAATGACACCTACGTCGTGGATAACGTAGGCGACACGGTGACAGAAGCCTCCAATGGCGGCACCGATTCAGTCTTGGCTTCGGTCAGTCATACACTTTCGCCAAACGTCGAGAATCTCACACTCACAGGCACCACTGCTGGGCTCATAGGCACTGGCAACGACCTTGCCAATGTGCTGACGGCGAATGTTGCAGGGAACACACTGCAAGGATTGGCGGGTAACGATACGCTAAATGGCGCAGCGGGAGATGACGTTCTAGACGGTGGCAGCGGCGCAGACACGATGGTCGGGGGCGCCGGTAACGACACTTACGTCGTGGATGATACAAGAGATACGGTAACCGAACTGGCAGACGCTGGGACCGACCTGGTTGAGAGCGGCGTCTCGTATACCCTGACAGCCAACGTCGAGAACCTCACCCTTGTCGGTACAACGACCGAATTGCTCGGTACCGGCAACACACTGGCAAACGTCCTGACCGCAAACGAGGCCGGCAGTACCCTGCGCGGGATGGCCGGTAACGACATTCTCAAGGGTGGAGAAGGCAACGACACGCTCGATGGTGGCAGCGGCGCCGATGTATTGGCCGGTGGCATGGGGAACGATACCTATATCGTGGACAATACCGGCGACACCGTGAGCGAAGCGGAAAACGCGGGCACAGACACGCTCATATCCAGCATCGACTACACACTTGGTGATAACGTCGAAAACCTTACCCTGAGCGGCGCCTCCGACCTAAACGGTACCGGCAACGAGCTCGACAACACTCTGACGGGTAACAGCGGAGCGAACCTGCTTATTGGCGGTGCGGGCAGCGATACACTCATCGGTGGCGCAGGCAACGATATTCTTGATGGTGGCCTTGGCGCTGACCAAATGGCAGGTGGCACAGGAGACGACACGTATGTGGTCGATGAAGCGGGCGACCACGTTACCGAGGGTTCGGGAGAAGGTACAGACCGTATACAGGCGAGCGCGAGCTATGCGCTCTCGGCCAATGTGGAGAATTTGACGCTGACTGCAAGCGCGGATATTGACGGCACAGGCAACGAGCTGGCCAACCGTATCGAAGGCAACAGTGGCAACAATCGACTCTCAGGCGGTGCCGGTAACGACACGCTCATGGGTGGCGCAGGCAACGATACCCTGGATGGCGGTTTCGGTGCCGATGCCATGGTGGGTGGCCAGGGTGATGATGTCTACTACCTGGACGACGCGGGCGACACGGCGATTGAAGCTGCCGGAGAAGGCACGGATATCATCTATTCGAGCATTAGCCACAGGCTGGATGCGAACTTTGAAAACCTGACACTCACCGGCAGCTCGGATCTGGACGGCACAGGCAACGACCAGGACAACATCCTCACTGGCAACGATGGACGCAACCGCCTTGATGGTGGCCTTGGGTCCGATACGCTCATTGGCGGTGCCGGTGATGACACGCTTGACGGTGGCGCGGGTGTCGACTCAATGACCGGAGGTGCCGGCGATGACATTTACGTCGTGGATGACACCCGCGACGTCGTCATTGAAGCGCTCAACGGGGGTACCGATCTGGTACAGGCATCGGTGAGCTACACCCTCTCATCCAACGTGGAAAACCTCACCCTCACGGGCTCAACCCCAGGCCTGACGGGCACAGGTAATGCGCTGGACAACGTGCTGACGGGCAATAGCGCAGGCAATATCTTGACGGGCATGGCCGGCAACGACACCCTGATCGGCGGCGCCAGCAACGATACCCTGGACGGAGGCACAGGCGCCGACTCGATGGCCGGTGGCCAAGGCGACGACACTTACCGGGTTGACAACCTCGGAGACAGGATCACCGAAGCCACCAACGAAGGTACGGACCTGGTGATCGCCAGCATCGACTTCGACCTGGGCGCAGGCAGTAACGTAGAAAATCTCACGTTGGCGGCTGGAACAGCGAACCTCAATGGCAAGGGGAACGAGCTTGTCAACATGCTGACTGGCAACGACGGCGACAACAGGCTCGATGGCGGCATGGGGGCGGATACGATGGCAGGTGGTAAGGGCGACGACACCTACATTGTGGACAACGTGGGTGATGTCGTGACCGAGGTTACGGGCGAAGGCCTGGATAGTGTGCTTACATCCGTGACATACACCCTTTCTGCCAATGTGGAAAATCTCACGCTCACAGGGACCGAATCCCTCACCGGCACAGGCAACGCATTGGACAACGTGCTGAGAGCCAACGACGCAGGCAGCACCCTTGCAGGTCTCGCCGGCAATGACACCCTGATAGGCGGCGCCGGCAACGACACACTCGACGGCGGTGCGGGCGCGGACACCATGACGGGTGGCCGCGGCGACGACGTTTACTACGTCGATGATGCACACGACAGCTTGATCGAGAACGCAGGGGATGGAACAGACTCCGTCTTGGCAGCCGTCGATTACGCCCTTGCGGTGGGCAGCAACATTGAGAACCTTACCCTTGTCGGTACGGCCGATCTGAATGGATCAGGCAACGAGCTCGCCAACATCATTACGGGCAACGATGGCGCCAACCGGCTCTCGGGCGGTGCTGACACTGATACGCTGATAGGCGGTGCGGGTAATGACACGCTCGATGGCGGTACCGGTGCCGACATCATGTCAGGGGGAACCGGAGATGATACTTACTACGTAGACGACACGGCTGATGCCATCAACGAAAGCGCAGGGAATGGCACTGATCTGGTGATGTCAGAGGTGAGTTACACCCTCGCTGCGAATGTCGAGAATCTGACACTCACCGCCACTGCCGCCAACCTCAGTGCTACCGGCAACGAACTCGCTAACGTACTCACGGCTAACAACACTGGCAGCCGTCTCTTTGGCCTGGCCGGTAACGATACCCTCATAGGAGGCACGGGTGGCGACACACTCGACGGTGGGAGCGGCGCCGACACCATGTCGGGGGGAAGCGGAAATGACACATACTTTGTGGACAACATTGGAGATGTGATCAACGAGTCGCCAGGCGCAGGGACGGACCAGGTCTACAGTACGGTGAGCTACACCCTATCCTCCGATGTGGAAAACCTTACTCTCACAGGTTCCGATGCGAACCTGACGGCCACCGGTAACGCTTTGGATAACCTGCTCATCGCCAACACCGCCGGCAGTAGCCTGAAGGGCATGGCAGGCAATGACACCCTGACGGGCGGCGTAGGCAACGACACCCTCGATGGAGGCACCGGTAACGACACCATGGCGGGTGGCGCTGGGAATGATACTTACTATGTGGACAGTACCGCCGACGTAGTGACCGAGGCTGCCAACGCCGGTACTGATCTGGTGTCCAGCAACGTGACCTACACCCTGGCAGCCAACGTGGAGAACCTGACGCTCACGGGAACCAGCGAAAACCTGACGGCCACCGGTAACGCCCTGGATAACCTGCTCATCGCTAACAGCGCGGGCAGCAGCCTGATGGGCATGGCTGGCAATGACACCTTAACCGGGGGCGCAGGCAACGATACGATGGATGGAGGAGCCGGCAATGACATCATGGCTGGCGGTGCAGGCAACGACACCTATGTGGTGGATTCAGCAAGTGATGCAGTGATTGAAAACGCCAGTGAAGGCACAGACACGGTCCGTGCGAGCCTGACATATAGCCTCGGCGCCAATGTGGAAAACCTGATCTTGGGCGGTAACACCGCAGGCCTGGTGGGCACGGGGAATACGCTGGACAACATGCTCACCGCCAACAACGCGGGAAGCAGTCTGATGGGCATGGCAGGTAACGACACACTGGTCGGCGGTACCGGCAACGATACGCTGGATGGTGGCATTGGTGCAGATTCGATGGCGGGAGGTGCAGGCAACGACACCTACTATGTCGAGGATGCGGGAGACGTGGTTAGCGAGGCCGCAAATTCCGGCACGGACCTCATCTACAGCACTATCAGCTATACGCTGGCAATCGGAGGCAATGTAGAAAACCTGACGCTGACCGGCTCCGCAGCGATCAATGGCGCAGGCAATGAGCTCGACAACCTCATTACCGGCAACAGTGCCGCCAACACCCTTCTCGGCGGCGCCGGCAATGACACCCTCGATGGTGGCGCTGGGGCCGATACCATGGATGGTGGTCTGGGGAACGACACCTACTACGTGGACAATGCGGGGGACGTGGTCGTTGAGTCCGCCAACTCAGGTACTGACCTGGTCTACAGCAGTATCAGCTACGTATTGACTGCCGATAGCAACGTCGAAAACCTGACCCTGACAGGTGCGTCGGCAATCAATGGGACAGGGAACGCTTTCGACAACGTCCTGACCGGCAACAGTGCAGCAAACACGCTCGACGGCGGCGCAGGTAACGACACCCTTGATGGTGGCGCTGGGGCCGATACGCTCATCGGAGGTCTTGGCAACGACACCTATTATGTGGACAACGCCAACGACTCAGTCATCGAGAGCGCTGGACATGGTACAGACCTTGTTATGGCGTCGTTAAGCCACACACTGGCGGCCAACGTGGAGAACCTTACCCTGACAGGTACCACGGCAGGCCTAAGCGGTACCGGCAATGCGCTGGATAACATCCTCGTTGCCAACAATGCCGGAAACAATCTCTTCGGGATGGCGGGTAACGACACCCTGACAGGGGGGACCGGCAATGATGCACTTGACGGTGGGACGGGGGCTGATTCGATGGCCGGCGGTACGGGCAATGACACCTACACCGTAGACAACGCGGGCGACGTCATCACTGAAGCCTCCGGTGCAGGTACTGACCTCGTCTTTACCAGCATCGACTATACGCTTGCCGCCAACGTGGAAAACGGCACGATCGCCGCCAATAGCGCTGCACGCACGCTCACTGGCAATGCGCTCAATAACACGCTCACTGCCAGCACATCTGCCGATACGCTTAACGGCGGTGCAGGCGACGACACCATGGTGCTTAACAATAGCAACTATCTAACCGCTCGCGCTGACGGTGGGGCCGGAAGCGATACCCTGCAGATCAGCGGTCTTACTCAGAACTCGTCCGTGAACCTGAGCAACCTGACCGGACGCGTCACCAACACCGAGGTGATCAACCTCAAGGACGGCGCCAACGAGTTCATCTCGGTTTCGGCTACGGACATCCAGAGCATTGTAGGACAGGGCACAAGTTCATCGCTCACCATCCGTCTCGATGCCTCCGACAGCATCGTGGTGCAGTCTGGCAACTTCTATACCGCCAACGCTGGGGGCTCCGTCTATACATTCTACAACGCGGATCCAACACTCGGAGGGGCTCAACAAATTGCGCAAATCAATGTCAGCACCGTTTGATCCACCGACTCAGAGCAGTGACTCCAGTGGGCACGCGAGTCCACCAAAAGATCCGGTAACACCCGCTGTCAGCGAAGCTGTGGGTGCAGCACCGAACGTGCCCGCCACCCATCACTTGCGTCTGCTGCAGGCCATAGCGCCCTTTGGTATCGAGATCGGCTTATCCAGTCTGCTGATCAATACCTGTGGGCTCCTGATGCCGGTCTTCTCGATGCTGGTGTATGACAAGGTAGTAGGCAATGGCAACTACGAAACCTTGTGGGCGCTCGGCGCAGGCATGGTGCTTGTACTGCTGTTCGAGTTCGCCTTGCGCATTGTCCGCAGCTACGCTGCCGAGCGGCTGGGAGCGGTAGCGGAGTTGCGCATGGATGGGCGCTTCATCGATAGAGTGTTGCAGGCGAATGCGCAACAGGTGGCCGCGCCAGGCGTGCTGATGTCGCGTTACCGCGATTTAGCAGGTGCCCGTGACGCACTACTCAGCCAGTACGCGGTCGTCGCAGCGGACCTTCCCTTCTTGCTGTTGTTCTTGTTGACGCTCGGCTTGATCGGCGGGCCGCTGGTCATCATCCCCCTTCTATTCGCCCTCCCCATTCTGGCAGGACAATGGCTTGCCAGCCGGCCGTCGCGCGATTACGGCGCTCGCAGTCAAGCGGCCTCAGCACGCAAAGCGACATTACTGTCAGAGATGGTGGGCGCCCTCGCCTTCCTACAGACGTCTGCGTTGCGTCATGTCTTCGCGAGTCGCTGGGAAAACGAAATACAACAAGGCGCCGTTTTACGCAGCCGGCAGCGATTTTGGCAGACCGCCTCGCAAGCCTGGGGAGGCATGTGCCTGGGCTTGGCCTCGGTTACCTTGCTGGCCACTGGCGTCTACCGCATTGAAGCGGGCGCTATGAGTGTCGGCTCGCTTATCGCGTGCTCACTGATCCAGTTAAGAACCATGGTCCAGATGACTTCGATTGTTTCGCTCGTACTCGGCTGGAAGGACCTCAGCCGCACGCAGTCTGAACTGGACACTGCCGCAACGCCGCAGGCCAAACCAGACGTATCCGAGGTTTCCATGCAGGAAGGGGGGGGTGAAATTTCAGTGCTCCACCTGACTTGCCGCCACCCATCCGGTGATACCTCTCTGGTCGACGTGAACCTATGGATTGCACAAGGCGAGCGTGTGGCGATCATCGGCCGACCAGGCTCTGGCAAGTCCACGTTGCTACGCTGTCTGGCCGGCGTTCAAGAGCCAACCGAAGGTCAAGTACTGATAAGCGGCATGCGCGTACAAGCGTGCGCAGCGGATGACCGCGCCCAATGGATGGCATACAAACCACAGGAGCCTTTGATTTTGGGGCCGACCCTGCAGGACGACCTCGCCACGCATCAAGGCGAACGTGCCGACCTCGCTCTGGAACAAACGGGGCTTGCAGCGTCGCTTAGAAATGGCGAAATGCGGCGTGACCAGCTGACATCCCCCTACGGCGGACAACCGCTATCAGGTGGTCAGCGGCAGATTCTGGCGCTAACCAGAGTCCTGGCCTCGGACGCTAAAATTTTTCTCCTCGATGAGCCGACCTCAGGCGTCGATGCGGAGACTGAGGCCAAGCTGACCCATGCCGTAGACCAACTCACCCGTGGCCGGACTGTTGTGATCGCCACGCACAGTACAATGTTGCTGAACATGATGGACAAGATTATCGTTCTGGATCGTGGCAAGGTTGTTGCCTACGGTTCGCGTGAGCAACTGCTTTCGCCGAATTCAGCCCAAGCGCCGCGGTAATCCAATGACGCACCAGTGGTTCACGACCCGACGCCTGGTTGAATCAATGTACATAATAAATAAGAACTAGCGCCTTACCTTGAAAAACACAGTGCAAAAGTGAAGCAGGCAGCGTGAGAAAAACGGTAGTAAGCCCTCAAAAACTCATTAACGCCCGCACTTACCACACAACAAATCTAAGCACTAACAAATACCACAGGGGAGGCTTCACATAAAAACAGCACACCCACTCACCTCGTACAAATCACGCCAAGCAACCACTTGTACAAAAGCACAACATCTCCATCCACAAACTTACCAAAGGCAGTCCTCTAGCAACAGCCGGATCATTAAAAATGATCATGACTGATTTTCATTGAGCACGGCGGCCTCAGGTTCCAAGTGCAACAGTCAGTTAATGGTTTCGAGTTTGTTGCTCGCTGATAGCTGAAGGTAATCAACCAGTACTTCGACCGGAAACTTCCAACCCAGCGTCTGGCGTGGTCGAGTGTTTAGCATGTCGGCAATTTCGTCCAGTCGCTCCTGGGTGACCTGGGAGAGATCAGTGCCTTTGGGCAAATACTGGCGGTTGCTGCCGCGCTGCCATGGGCTGTGTGGATCTGCAAAGTAAATCTTCATGCCGGTGTGTGCCGTGATTTCAGCGTGGCGGGCCATTTCACTGCCTTGGTCGTGCGTCATGGTTTTCAGCAGTGATAGCGCCATCCGCGACATCTCTCTGGTAATGGCTTGAGCGGCTGCATCGGCAGTCGGTGCGTCGAGTTTTGCCAAGATCACGTAACGGCTGGTGCGC
>NZ_JBIUXX010000023.1:53736-91553 GCF_044744235.1 Pseudomonas sp. NPDC087346 | reverse complement strand
GAATGCAATCTGTCCGCTCGGCCCTTTCAGGGCCAGCGGGTCGCTCACCGAACGCGCTGCCAGCAGGTTGCGCAAGGCATCCGGCGGTTCGCTGTCGGCGTCCGGGCGCTGTAGCACCAGGATGTGGCAATGCTGGAGTAATTCCTCCCAGCGATGCCAAGTGGGCAGGCCGCAAAATGCGTCCCAGCCCAAAAGCAGAAAAACCTGGGTCTCTGCGGCCATTTCGGCGCGCATCAACTCCAGGGTATCAATGGTCCAGGACGGTTTGTCCCGCTGCAATTCGCGGGCGTCCACTACCAACGGCGGCACTCCGGCCACCGCGCACTCGACCATCGCCAGCCGATCCTGCGCCGACACCTGCGGCGTACCGCGATGCGGCGGCCGGGCGTTCGGCGTCAGGCGCACCTCGTCGAGCGCCAGCGCTTCGGCGACTTCCAGTGCGCCGCGCAAATGGCCGATGTGCACCGGATCGAACGTCCCGCCCAGTACGCCAATGCGTCGAGGCTGGAGTTCGGCGCCGGGCAGCGGCGATGTCAGGTCGAGGTCGGTCAAGTCAGACCGTCGCCTGGCCGCGCAACTGGCCATCACCGACCACGATGTACTTCTCGCAGGTCAGTCCTTCGAGGCCAACCGGGCCACGGGCGTGCAGCTTATCAGTAGAAATGCCGATCTCGGCACCCAATCCGTATTCAAAGCCATCGGCGAAGCAGGTCGGGGTGTTGATCATCACCGATGCCGAATCGACCTCGGCCACGAACCGTCGGGTGTCGGCGAGGTTTTCGCTGACAATCGAATCGGTATGGTGCGAGCCGTAATGATTGATGTGTTCGATCGCCTGGTCCAGCCCGTCGACCACGCGAATCGACAGGATCGGTGCCAGATACTCAGTGTTCCAGTCGTCTTCGCTGGCTGGTACGGCATCGATGATCGCCCGGGTGCGCTCGCAACCGCGCAGTTCAACGCCTTTTTCGCGGAACCGCGCCGCCATCGACGGCAGGAAATCCTTGGCAACAGTTTGATCGACCAGCAACGTCTCCATCGCGCCGCAGATACCGTAGCGATAGGTCTTGGCGTTGAAGGCAATGTTTTCGGCTTTCGGCAGATCGGCGTGGGCACTCACGTAAACGTGGCAAATGCCGTCCAGATGCTTGATCACCGGCACGCGGGCGTCACGGCTGACGCGCTCGATCAGGCCACGGCCACCGCGCGGCACGATCACATCGACGTACTCGGGCATGGTGATCAGCGCGCCAACGGCGGCACGGTCAGTGGTTTCGACCACTTGCACCACGGCGGCGGGCAATTCGGCCTCGGCCAGACCGCGTTGGATGCACGCGGCAATCGCACGGTTGGAGTGAATCGCCTCGGAACCGCCGCGCAGGATGGTGGCGTTGCCGGACTTCAGGCACAGGCTGGCGGCGTCGATGGTCACGTTGGGACGCGATTCGTAGATGATCCCGATCACGCCCAGCGGCACGCGCATCTTGCCAACCTGAATCCCCGACGGACGGAAGCTCATGTCGCGGATGGCGCCGACCGGGTCCGGCAGCGCTGCGACCTGACGCAGACCGACGATCATCCCGTCGATGCGCGCCGGGGTCAGTTCCAGACGTTCCAGCAGTGCCGGCTCCAGACCATTGGCGCGACCGGCGGCCAGATCCTGTTCATTGGCTGCGGCCAGCTCGGCGCGAGCAGCGTCCAGAGCATTGGCAGCAGCCTGCAAGGCGCGGTTTTTCTGCGCGGTGCTGGCACGGCCGATGACCCGGGAGGCTTCGCGGGCGGCGCGACCCAATCGGGTCATGTAGTCAAGAACGGACTCAGTCATGGTCTGCTGGGGTCTTGGCAAAGAGGAAAGCGGCAGATTATAGCTGTCGCGTCCCGGGACTAACAGCGGTGACGGGCGGATGGTCGAAATGGAGGGTGATTTAGCGGCGTTCAGGCGTAATTAAGCTGCGCATTGTTATCATCACGACCTCCTTCGCCTGGATAAACATCGTCTGCCATGCCCAATCTGAACGTTCGCGCCGCTGCCCCGCGCCTGCCAATCGGGCTCCCGGACGCTTTTTTCGACCGTGACGCGCAAGTGCTGGCGCAGGATCTGCTCGGCAAAATCATTCGCCATCGGGTCGGCGATTTATGGCTGAGCGCTCGAATTATCGAAACCGAAGCCTATTACTGTGCAGAAAAAGGCAGCCACGCCTCGCTCGGCTACACAGAAAAGCGTAAGGCTTTGTTTCTGGATGGCGGGCACATTTATATGTATTACGCCCGTGGCGGTGATTCGCTGAACTTCAGCGCGCAAGGCCCAGGCAATGCGGTGCTGATCAAGTCCGCCTACCCGTGGGTCGATGAAATCAGCGGCCCGGCGAGCCTGGCGCAAATGCTGCTGAACAATCCTGACGCTCAGGGTCGACCACGCCCGTCGCAAAAGTTGTGTGCCGGTCAGACTCTGCTGTGCAAGTCGCTCGGGCTGAAGGTGCCGATGTGGGATGCCAAGCGCTTTGATCATCAACTGCTGCTGGTGGAAGATGGCGGGCCTGCACCGTCGCACATCATTCAGACCACGCGACTGGGGATTCCCCATGGCCGTGATGAACACCTGATGTACCGCTTCGTCGATGCTGCCTACGCTCAGTGGTGTACGCGGAACCCGCTGCGTCGGGGTCAGGTCGAAGGACGCGATTACTTCTTGCTGTAAACGCCCCCACCTGTAGGCGCTGCCGAAGGCTGCGATCTTTTGATCCTGATCCCAAAAACAAGATCAAAAGATCGCAGCCTTCGGCAGCTCCTACATAGGGCTCACCAATGATTGGAGTTTGTTTGTATGGGCCCATGGCTCGATAGCGTGACCGGGTGGCTGGCAGCCAATCCGCAGTGGCTGGCAGCGGCGGTCTTCGTCGTCGCTTTCGTCGAATGTCTGGCGATTGCCGGATTGATCGTGCCCGGCACGGTGTTGCTGTTTGCCGTCGCCGTGCTGGCCGGCAGTGGCGCACTGTCGTTGAGTGAAACCCTGCTGCTGGGTTTTCTCGGCGGGATTCTCGGCGATGTGATTTCGTACTTCCTTGGTCGCCACTTCCATCAGAACATCCGCCGGTTGCCGGGGCTGCGTCATCATCCGGAATGGATGGCCGGGGCCGAGAGCTATTTCCAGCGCTACGGCATCGCCAGCCTGCTGGTCGGACGCTTTATCGGCCCGCTGCGGCCAATGCTGCCGATGGTCGCCGGGATGTGCGACATGCCCTTCCCGCGTTTCGCCGCCGTCAGCCTGCTGGCCGGGGCCGGATGGAGTGTCGCCTATCTGCTGCCGGGCTGGGCCACCGGGGCGGCGATTCGCCTGCCATTGCCGGAAGGCTTCTGGCTCGAGGCGGGCATCGTCGCCGGGGCTATCGCGGTGATGGTCGGCCTGAGCGTCAACAGCAGCATGCGCCAGCATCGCCGGGCAACTTTGTGGATCAGCAGCATGAGCCTGCTGATCCTGATCGGTCTGTTCATCGGCTATCCGCACTTGACCGCGCTCGATCAAGGCGTGATGACGCTGGTGCAGGAACATCGCAGCCCGATGCTCGATGAAGTCGCAGTCACCCTCACGCTGATCGGCGAGTTCCGCAACATGCTGATGTTCAGCGCCCTGCTGACCGGCCTGTTGCTACTGACCCGACAATGGCGGCAGGCGATTTTCGTCGGCGGCACCTTGCTCGTCACTGCACTGGCCAACACCGCGACCAAACAGTTTTTCGCCCGGGTACGTCCGGAAGTACTGACCGATCCACTGACCAGCTACAGCATGCCCAGTGGACACGCCTCGGGATCGTTTGCGTTGTTTCTGGCTCTGGCGGTGCTTGCCGGACGTGGTCAACCGCCACGGATGCGTCTGACCTGGCTGTTGATCGCCTGTATTCCAGCGCTGTCGATTGCCCTGTCGCGGGTTTATCTGGGCGCGCATTGGCCGACGGATGTCATCGCCGGCACCATGCTGGCGGCGTGCGTATGCGCGGCGAGTCTGTGGTTGAGCCAGCGCAAGACACCGCTCAACGCCATGCCCGTCAAGATCTGGTGGCTGATTCTGCCGGCGTTGTTGCTGATGTTCAGCTTCTTCGTGTTCAGGCATTTGCCGCATACGATGTTGCGTTACGCCTATTGAAGATTGCCCATGCAGAGAACTTGATCCCTCTCTGCAGGGGTAGTTCAGGCGAACAGTTCGCCCTGCAACTCATCGAGCAGCGCCTGAATTGCATCCAGTCGCCGTTGCGGATCATCGGTTTGCAGCAGGTCGATCTTGTCTTCCTCGGCGAACGGCAGCAGGTACGCCAACTGGTTCGCCAGTGACTGCTGCCCATGCGCCTCGATGCCCATGTTCAGCGCCTCGACCATTGGATGCTCGGCTAGCGCCTTGAGCAATGCCACCAGATCAGCGTCCTCATCCTGCAAAGGCTGCTCGGGCTCTTCGTCGAGCCAATCGACGTCGGCGAGCATCAACTGATCGCGCTGCACTTCGGTGCGCAACACATTGAAGCGCCGCCCGCCCTGTACGCGAATTCCCAGCAGGCCATTGTCCTGCTGCTGGAAATCGATGATCTTCGCCTCGCACCCGACCAGCGCAAAGCCCTCAGGCGCAGCACCGACCTCGGCGCCGTCCAGAATGCACACCACGCCAAAACCGCCGCCCTGCTTCATGCAGCGGCCGATCATGTCGAGGTAACGCGCCTCGAAGATCTGCAAGTCGAGGTTGCAGCCGGGAAACAGCACTGTGTTCAGCGGAAAAAGCGGCAGGTTCATAGTCATTTCCTTACACCACCATCGACACCGCCAGCGGCAGGAAAACCGCCGTGGCCACGCCCATCAAACTCATCGCCAGCGCCGCGAAGGCACCGCACTCATCACTTTCCTGCAACGCCACCGAAGTACCGACCGCATGCGCGGTCATACCCAGCGCCATGCCGCGTGCTTCCGGGCTGTGCACGCCGAGACGGGTCAGCAGCGCCGGACCGAAGATCGCGCCGATCACCCCGGTGATCAGCACAAACACCGCCGCCAGTGCAGCCACGCCACCGATCTGCTCAGCCACCAACATGGCAATCGGTGAGGTCACCGACTTCGGCGCCATGGTCATCAGAATCATGTGCTCGGCGCCGAACGACCAGCCCAGCGCCACACCCATGCCCGTAGCCACCACGCCACCTATCACCAGCGTAGTAAAAATCGGCCAGAACAATTGGCGGATGCGTCGCAGGTTCAGATACAGCGGCACCGCCAGCGCGACCGTCGCCGGCCCCAGCAGAATGCTGAGGATTTCGGTGCTCTTGCGGTACTCCGCATACGTCAGGCCGCAGCCGAGCAGAACGCCGATCACCAACAGCATGGAGACCAGCACCGGTTGCAGAAAGATCCAACGGGTTTTCTCGAACGCCGCCAGCACCAGTTGATAAGCGCCGAGGGTGATGCCGATGCCGAACAATGGGTGATGGATAACCGAGGCCCAGGCCCCTTGCCAGTCGAAGAGCATCAGGACTCCTCCGAACGGCGGGCATGACGCTTGACCATGCGCTGCATCAGCACGCCGGCGAAAGCCATCGACAGGATCAACGACAGCACCAGCGCGCCGGTAATCGCCCAGAAATCGGCAGCAATGTCCTTGGCGTAAACCATCACGCCCACCGCTGGCGGCACCAGCAACAACGGCAGATAACGCAGCAGACTGCCGGCGGCAAGGTTCAGCGGCTCGCCGACTTCACCACGCACGATCAGGAACACCAGCAACAGCAGCAGGCCGATGATCGGCCCCGGCAGCACTGGCAGCAGCAAGTGGTTGAGCGCGGTGCCGAGTAGTTGAAACAGCACCAGCATGGTCAGGCCACGTAACAACATCCGACATCCCCCGAAAAAAAGCGCCCGGCATTATAAGCACGCCTGCGCTATGGATCGGCATTCGCCAAAAGCATGGTCGGTTGACCGCAGCAACTCGCCATGTTGATCTACAGTGGTTCGCAGGGCGGTCAAATCCCCCACCTGAAAAACTATAAAACCGATGAACCCAAGGAGAGTCTCAATGCCCTATGTTCCAGTTGCAGAGCTCAAAGATTATGTCGGCAAGGAACTCGGACGTTCCGAATGGCTCACCATCGATCAGGAGCGTATCAACCTGTTCGCCGAAGCCACCGGGGATTATCAGTTCATTCATGTCGATCCGGTCAAAGCCGCGCAAACGCCATTTGGCAGCACCATTGCCCACGGTTTCCTGTCACTGTCACTGATACCGAAACTGATGGAAGACATCCTCGTTCTGCCGGAAGGCGTGAAGATGGTGGTCAATTACGGTCTGGACAGCGTGCGCTTCATCCAGCCAGTGAAGGTCAACTCCAAAGTCCGACTCAAGGTCGATCTCGGTGAAGTGACCGAGAAAAAACCTGGCCAGTGGCTGCTCAAAGCCACCGCAACGCTTGAGATAGAAGGCTCGGACAAACCGGCCTATATCGCAGAACCGCTGTCGCTCTGCTTCGTTTAAGCGTCGGGATGCGAAGCGGCTCACGCTGTTTCGCATCCACTGCTTGTTCCCGGCTGTATTAGGTCACATAGCTACGGCATACTCGGTCGCCTAATTGCCCGGAACCCGCTATGCGCTCACTCGCCTCTCTAGCCCCGATTGCCCTGACCCTGTTGCTCACCGCTTGCGGCGACGGCGAATCGCTGTTGCCTCCGGACGCACGGCTGCCGGACGGCGGACGCTATCGCGGCGAACTGGTCAATGGCTTGCTGCAAGGCCAGGGGCGCGTCGACTATCCCAATGGCAGTTGGTACGCCGGGCAGTTCGACAAGGGTCAATGGCATGGTCAGGGCGAATGGCATGGCAGCAATGGCGAGGTCTATCGCGGCCAGTTCCAGCAAGGACTGTTCGACGGTCAGGGCAGCCTGACCACCAACGCCGGCACCTACACCGGCGGCTTCAAGCTGGGCCGACGCGATGGCGAAGGCACGCTGAAAGAAAACGCCATGACCTACCGTGGCGAGTTCAAGGCCGACCAGTATTCCGGACTCGGTCGTCTGGAAATGGACGACGGCAGTTCCTATCAGGGCCAGTTCGCCCACGGCAAACCCAACGGTGAAGGCCAGCGCGGCGATGCCAGCGGCAACTCGTTCACCGGGCACTTCGTCAACGGTCAACTGGAAGGCAACGGCACTTACAACAGTGCCGACGGCGACATCTATGTCGGCGGTTTCAAGAACAATCAGTTGCACGGCAAGGGCCGCTACGAAAACGCCGATGGCGACGTGTGGCTCGGCCAGTTCAAGGAAGGCGCGCTGAGCGGCAAAGGCGAACTGATCGGCGCCGACGGCAGCCATTACATCGGTAACTTCAGTGACTGGCGCTTCAGCGGTCAGGGTCGTTTGAACCTGCCGGATGGCAGTTTCTATATCGGTCAGTTCGACAACGACGCCTATAGCGGACGCGGCGTTCTGGTGCTGACCGACGGCACGGTGCTCAGCGGCACCTGGATCAACGGCCAGCGGGTTCGCGATGCCGACGGCAAATTGCTCCCGGACACTCTCGAGCTCGGCTTGCTCGCCCAGGGTCGCTTGCTCAATGAAGCGCTGGCCGCGGTGCCAGCCTCGACCCCGGCAGTCGAGCTTTATACCCTGACCCTCGGCGGCGACGGCAAGCAGAGCGTGTTCCTGCGCGAATCGGATTACGTCGCCAACATGCTCGCCAGCCGTTTTGGCGCGTATGGCCAGATTCGTCTGGTCAACCACCGCGACCACCTCACCGACCGGCCGATGGCCACCCGGGAAAACCTGCGCCGTGCCGCACAGACCCTGGACGAACGCAGCGGCCCGGAAGACTTGCTGTTTATCTACCTGACCAGCCACGGCACTGCCGAACATGAATTGGTGCTCGACCAGCCACGCATGGAACTGGCCGACCTGCCCGCCGATGAACTCGCCGCCGTACTGGCCCCGCTGAAAAACCGCGACAAGATCATCGTGATTTCGTCGTGCTACTCCGGTGGTTTCATTCCGGCACTGAAAGACGAACGCACGCTGATCATGACCGCCTCACGCGCCGACCGCGTGTCGTTCGGCTGCTCGGAAGAAGCCGACTTCACCTACTTCGGTGATGCGCTGTTTGCACAAGCACTGAACCAGACCGACGATCTGGAGCAAGCCTTCAAACTGGCCAAGGCCACCGTGGCCGAGCGCGAACTGGCGGACAATTTCGAAGCCTCGGAGCCGCAGATCTGGGCGCCGAAAACCGTGCTGGCGCATTGGCAGCTATTGCGTAAACAGCAAGCGAGAAAAGCTTTGCAAAGTGCTGCGTTGAACGACGGAGCGACAAACAGCAACTAAGCTGAACAGTATCAAGGGAGAGACACCATGTACTTGACGCCTCAGCACATCTTGCTAGCCGGTGCCACCGGACTGACCGGCGAGCATCTGCTCGACCGCCTGCTCAACGAGCCGACGATCACCCGTGTCCTCGCCCCTTCGCGCCGGCCACTGGCGGAACATCCGCACCTGGAAAACCCGGTTGGTGATCCACAGGTTTTTCTGCCGCAGCTCAATGGTCGCGTCGATATCGCCTATTGCTGCCTCGGCACTACCATCAAGCAAGCAGGCTCGGAACAAGCGTTTCGTGCGGTCGATCTGGACATGGTCGTGGCCTTCGCCAAGCGTGCCCGGGAAATGGGCGCGCGGCATCTGATCGTGATCAGCGCATTGGGCGCCGATCCGAAATCATCGATTTTCTACAACCGGGTCAAAGGCGAGATGGAAGAAGCATTGCGCGCGCAGGACTGGCCGCAATTGACCATCTGCCGGCCTTCGTTGTTGCTCGGGGAACGTAGCGAACCTCGCTTGGCCGAGCAGGTTGCCGGACCGCTGTCGAAACTGATTCCCGGCAAATACCGCGGCATCGAAGCCTGCCAACTCGCCCGCGCAATGTGGCGTCTGGCGCTGGAAGAACAGGACGGGGTGCGGGTGGTTGAGTCGGATGAACTGCGCAAACTCGGCAAATAACCGCCGGGCCTTGACCTTGTGGTGAGGGGATTTATCCCCGTTGGGGTGCGAAGCGCTCCCAAATCTGAAAAGCGACGACTGCTGCGCAGCCGAACGGGGATAAATCCCCTCGCCACAGGGGATGGTGGGCTTCCCCTATAATCCGCCAGTCGCCTGATAGCTCACGCCAATCACTGTCAGTAGCGACAACGGCAACAGCAGCGTATCGAGCAACGCACTGGCCGGCAGATCTACCCCCGGATAACCCGGCGCCTCAGCGCCGAAGCGATCCTTCGGGCAACACCCGCCATTCATCACATACAAATCCAGCCGTGTCCCCGCATACACCACCGGCGCCCCAGGCTTGGCCGCATCGAGCGTCCGCGCCGTGGCGCATCCAGTCAGTTGCAACGCCAGCAGGATCAACAGCAGCTTATTCATCACTGCTCAAATGATGCTCGCCCCAACGCGGCAACATGTCCTGAGGAATGCCCAGCAAATTCAGAATCCGCGCCACCACGAAATCGATCAGATCATCGATGGTCTGTGGCTGATGATAGAAGCCCGGCGAGGCCGGCAGAATGGTCACGCCCATGTTCGACAACTTGAGCATGTGCTCCAGATGAATGCTCGAATACGGCGCTTCTCGCGGTACCAGAATCAACTGGCGACGCTCCTTCAGCGTGACGTCGGCGGCGCGCTCGATCAGGTTGTTGCAGGCGCCGGTCGCGATGGCCGAGAGCGTGCCGGTCGAGCACGGCACCACCACCATCGCCGCTGGCGCCCCGGAGCCCGAGGCAACCGGCGACATCCAGTCCTCCTTGCCGTACACGCGAATCTGTCCGGCGGCAGCGCCGGTGTATTCCGTGAGGAACGCCTGCATCATCTGCGGCTTGGGCGGCAGCGAGACGTCAGTCTCGGTGGCCATGACCAATTGCGCAGCCTTGGAGATCAGGAAATGCACCTCGCGATCTTCACGCACCAGACAATCGAGCAGTCGCAAGCCGTACTGGGCGCCGGAAGCGCCGGTCATTGCCAGCGTGATGCGTTCGGGGCCATTGCTCTCCAAACGAGTGTTCATTGCAGCGCCTCGGCGAGTTTGCCGTGCAGGCCGCCGAAGCCGCCGTTGCTCATGATCACCACGTGAGTGCCGGGCTGCGCCTGGCTTTTCACGCGTTCGATGATGCCTTCCAGCGAATCGCTGACAATCGACGGCACGGTGCACAGCGCCGCCGTGCCCGCCAGATCCCAACCGAGGTTGGCCGGTGCGTACCAGATCACCTGATCGGCATCGACCACACTGTCCGGCAAGCCGTCGCGGTGAGCGCCGAGCTTCATCGAGTTGGAGCGCGGTTCGATGATCGCGATCAACGGCGCATCACCGATGCGCTTGCGCAGACCGTCGAGGGTGGTGGCGATGGCAGTCGGATGGTGGGCGAAGTCGTCATAGATAGTGATGCCGCGCACTTCGGCGACTTTCTCCATCCGGCGTTTGACGTTCTTGAACGCGCTCAACCCGGCAATACCCATCGATGGCACCACGCCAACATGCCGCGCCGCCGCGAGGGCAGCCAAGGCGTTGGCGACGTTGTGCTGACCGGTCAACTCCCACTCGACGGTACCTTGCGATACACCTTCGAACATCACTTCGAATGCCGAACCATCCGCGCTCAGCAGCTTGACCTGCCATTGACCGCCGACGCCGGTGGTTTGCACCGGCGTCCAGCAACCCATCTCGATCACCCGCTGCAATGCAGGTTCGGTGGTCGGGTGGATGACCAGGCCTTCACTCGGAATGGTGCGCACCAAGTGGTGGAATTGACGCTCGATGGCCGGCAGATCGGGGAAGATGTCGGCGTGATCGAACTCAAGGTTGTTGAGGATCGCGGTACGCGGACGGTAGTGAACGAATTTCGAGCGTTTGTCGAAGAACGCGCTGTCGTACTCGTCAGCCTCGATCACGAAAAACGGCGTGCCGCCCAGACGTGCCGAAACGGAGAAATTCTGCGGCACGCCGCCGATCAGGAAGCCCGGGCTCATGCCCGCGTGTTCCAGCACCCAGGCGAGCATGCTGCTGGTGGTGGTTTTGCCATGCGTACCGGCAACCGCCAGCACCCAGCGACCTTGCAGCACATGATCGGCCAGCCACTGCGGGCCGGAGACGTACGGCAGGCCTTTGTTCAGCACATATTCCACCGCCGGATTACCACGGGACATGGCGTTGCCGATCACCACCAGATCCGGCGCCGGATCAAGCTGCGCCGGGTCGTAACCCTGAGTCAGCTGAATGCCCTGGGCTTCCAGTTGAGTGCTCATTGGCGGATAGACGTTAGCGTCGGAGCCCGTCACGTGATGGCCCAGCTCTTTGGCCAGAACCGCCATCGAGCCCATGAAAGTCCCGCAGATACCCAGAATATGAATGTGCATAGTCGACCTCGTAAAACATGGCCGCAGGTTAGCGTAGGGAGGGGAAAATCGCACTCTTTAAGGTTATCAGGACTTTTGTAGGAGCTGCCGCAGGCTGCGATCTTTTGATTTTAAAAAGCAAGATCAAAAGATCGCAGCCTTCGGCAGCTCCTACAGAGGGTTGCGGTGTTTCAGGCAGATCGAGCGATGCCGTGTTTGCGCAGCTTTCTATATAGAGTGTTGCGACTGACGCCCAACTGCGCCGCCGTATGCGTCATATGCCAGTGCGTCTGCTCCAGCACATTGAGCAACGCCAAGCGCTCGGCATCTTCCAGCGGATGGTCGGTGGACGCCGCCGCCAACACTGCTGGCCGCACCTGCCGAATCATCGCCGGCAAGTCCTCCAGCCCGATCCGCCCTTCATCGCTCAACGCCGCCAGCGTGCGCAGCACATTGCGCAATTGCCGCACGTTGCCCGGCCAGTTGAACGCAAGCAGCGCCTGCCGTGCCGCGTCATCAATCCACAAGGTTTCCCCGCCCGCCTCCTCGGCCAGCAGGAAATCCAGCAACTCAGACTTGTCACTGCGCTCACGCAACGCCGGCAATGCCACTTCCAGACCGTTGAGCCGGTAGTACAAATCCTCGCGGAAACTGCCGTCCTCGACCCGCCCCAACAAATTCCGGTGAGTGGCGCTGATGATCCGTACGTTCACCGCTTCCGGCTCGCCGCCAATCGGCACCACCTGCCGGTCTTCGAGCACCCGCAACAATCGGGTCTGCAAGGCCAGCGGCATGTCGCCGATCTCATCCAGGAACAACGTGCCGCCGTCAGCCTGCTGCAACTTGCCGCGCATGCCGTCCTTGCGCGCGCCGGTGAAGCTGCCGCCGCGATAACCGAACAGTTCACTCTCGATCAGGCTTTCCGGAATTGCCGCGCAGTTGAGGGCGACGAACGCTTTGTTCGCCCGTTGACTGGCATGGTGCACAGCCTTGGCGAAGGCTTCTTTGCCGGAGCCGGTTTCGCCGTTGACCAGCAGCGGTACGTCGCGCTCGAAAACCCGCAGTGCTTTGCGAAAATCCGCCTGCAACGCGGCGTCGCCCAGACAAATACCGGACAGACGCGGCGCTTCGGTTACTACCCGCGTGCGAGTCGCTGGCGTCGGCAGCGGGCGCCGGGCCTCGCCACGCAACAAGGCAAACAGATGTCGCCCGTCACGAGTGCGCAATGGCCAACTCGCACTGGCATTGGCGCTGGCGCGACCGAGCAGTTCATCCAGCGAACAATCGAAAAACGCCTCGACCGGTTTACCCAGCAAGCCACCGCGAATATGCCCGAGCAGGTTCAACGCGCTCTGATTGACCGCGCTGATCCGCCCTTCGCCGTCAAACGCCAGCAACCCTTCGCTAAACAGCCCGACCGACTCGGCCTGTAAATGAAAACGCAGCAGCCACTGATTATCGAAGCAGCGCAGGAAATAGCAGCTCTCGATCATCTTCGCCGACAGATTGACCAGTGCCATGGTGTGGAACTGGCTCTGCCGCGAAACGTCATGCCGCGCCGAAGACACGTCGAGCACCGCCAGCAGTTCGCCGTGCGGGTCGAACACCGGGCTCGCCGAGCAGGTCAGGCCGGTGTGACGGCCACGGAAATGTTCGTCCTGATGGATGGTCAGCGCCTGACGCTCGACCAGGCAGGTACCGATGCCGTTGGTGCCTTCGCAGGCCTCGCTCCAGTCGGCCCCAAGCCAGAGGCCGGAGCGTTCGAAAATCTTGCGTTCGGCCGGGGCGGTGACGCAATTGAGGATCACCCCGCGAGCATCGGTCAGCAGCACCGCGTGACCGGCGCCGGACAGTTGCTGATGCAGACTGCTCATTTCATTGCCGGCAATCTGCAGCACTTGTTGCAGACGCTCGCGGCTTTCCAGAACGCGCCCGTGTTCTAGCACCGTCGGCGCGATGGTCAGGGCCGGGTCGAGGTGATAGTCCTCGACGCAACGCAGCCACGAGCGGGCAATCGACGGGTCAGCCCCGGGTCCATGCAGGTGCGGCTTGCCCTGGGTGACAGTGAAAACCTGTTGGGCATGGCGACTCAAATGGTTGTCGTGCATTTCTTATTATTCTCCCCGAAAGGTCGACGCAACCCATGTAGGAGCTGCCGAAGGCTGCGATCTTTTGATCTTGATCTGCATAAAAGCAAAATCAAAAGATCGCAGCCTTCGGCAGCTCCTACAGGATCTCTGTTGGCTGAGCATCCTCCAGCCGCTCCGGCATTGCAATGCTGGCAAGACCACCCGGTCACGTGCTGTGCCAAATACGGTACAGAGTGTCACCCCCTCTGTACCGAAACCGTCACAGCCGCCATCCACTTGTCCGACAGAATTCGCGCAAGGCCTTGATTTGTCTGACCTGCAAGGCAGTGGCCCGACCTTTGCTCTACGCTTATAGCAAGCGCAATTGCGCCACTCCCTTATAAGCACAAGAGCCAAGGAGAAAAACATCATGCGTTACGCTCACCCCGGTACTGAAGGCGCCAAAGTCTCGTTCAAGAGCAAATACGGTAACTACATCGGCGGCGAGTTCGTCGCGCCTGTCAAAGGTCAGTACTTCACCAATACCTCGCCAGTAAATGGCCAACCGATTGCCGAATTCCCGCGTTCCACTGCCGAGGACATCGACAAGGCACTGGACGCTGCTCACGCTGCCGCCGACGCTTGGGGTTCCACCTCCGTGCAGTCGCGCTCGCTGACGCTGCTGAAAATCGCCGACCGCATCGAACAGAACCTCGAATTGCTGGCAATCACCGAAACCTGGGACAACGGCAAAGCCATCCGCGAAACCCTCAATGCCGACATCCCGCTGGCTGCCGACCATTTCCGCTACTTCGCCGGGTGCCTGCGCGCTCAGGAAGGCAGCGCTGCCGAAATCGACGGCAACACCGTGGCTTATCACATCCATGAGCCACTGGGCGTGGTCGGCCAGATCATCCCGTGGAACTTCCCGATCCTGATGGCCGCATGGAAACTCGCGCCAGCCCTGGCTGCCGGTAACTGCGTAGTGCTCAAGCCTGCCGAGCAAACCCCGCTGGGCATCACCGTGCTGATGGAACTGATCGGCGACCTGCTGCCGCCGGGCGTGCTCAACGTGGTGCAAGGGTTCGGCAAAGAAGCCGGCGAAGCCTTGGCCACCAGCAAACGCATCGCGAAGATCGCTTTCACCGGTTCGACCCCGGTCGGCTCGCACATCATGAAGTGCGCCGCCGAAAACATTATTCCGTCCACCGTGGAGCTGGGTGGCAAGTCGCCGAACATCTTCTTCGAAGACATCATGCAGGCCGAACCGACCTTCATCGAAAAAGCCGCCGAAGGTCTGGTGCTGGCGTTCTTCAACCAAGGCGAAGTCTGCACCTGCCCTTCCCGCGCACTGGTTCAGGAGTCGATCTACGACGAGTTCATGGCCGTGGTCATGAAGAAAGTCCTGCAAATCAAACGCGGTGACCCGCTGGATACCGACACCATGGTCGGCGCGCAGGCGTCCGAGCAGCAATTCGACAAAATCCTTTCGTACCTGGAAATCGCCAAGGGCGAAGGCGCCGAGCTGCTGACTGGCGGCAAGGTGGAAAAACTCGAGGGCAATCTGGCGACCGGGTACTACATCCAGCCGACCCTGCTCAAGGGCACCAACAAAATGCGCGTGTTCCAGGAAGAAATCTTTGGCCCGGTGGTGAGCATCACCACCTTCAAGGACGAAGCCGAAGCGCTGGCCATCGCCAACGACACCGAGTTCGGCCTTGGCGCCGGCCTGTGGACCCGCGACATCAACCGCGCCTACCGCATGGGCCGCGCAATCAAGGCCGGTCGCGTGTGGACCAACTGCTACCACCTGTACCCGGCGCACGCCGCGTTCGGCGGGTACAAGAAGTCCGGCGTCGGTCGTGAAACCCACAAGATGATGCTCGATCATTATCAGCAGACGAAAAACCTGCTGGTCAGCTACGACATCAACCCGTTGGGCTTCTTCTAAAACCTCGGGGCAATACAGCTAATCCTGTGTTGCCCTTCAAATAGCCATCGCTGGCAAGCCAGCTCCCACAGGGATCTGCGCAAGTCCCAACACCACAGAAACCTGTGGGAGCTGGCTTGCCAGCGATAGCGTCCTAAATGACACACCACAATAGGCCTGGCCGCTCTGGCACGGCCCTTGCGTACCCGTCATTCAGGATTTGCGTGAAATCTGCCGCTGCGTGAACAGCACCCACCCACCCAAATCGTCACACCCGAAAGTCCAACAGATCGAACAATAAAAAAGACAGAGAGGACTTATGACTACAACCACACAGCTCAAACCCACACTCGGCACCCTGCATCTATGGGGCATTGCCGTCGGCCTGGTGATTTCCGGCGAATACTTCGGCTGGAGTTACGGCTGGGGCACCGCAGGCACCCTGGGTTTTCTGGTCACGGCGTTGATGGTCGCGACCATGTACACCTGCTTCATCTTCAGCTTCACCGAATTGACTACCGCCATTCCTCACGCCGGAGGGCCGTTTGCCTACAGCCGTCGAGCATTCGGCGAGAAAGGCGGACTGATCGCCGGGATCGCCACGCTGATCGAATTCGTCTTCGCGCCACCGGCGATTGCCATGGCAATTGGCGCCTATCTCAACGTGCAATACCCGGAGCTTGACCCCAAGCTGGCAGCAGTCGGGGCGTATTTCGTGTTCATGACCCTGAACATCCTCGGCGTCAGCATCGCTGCGACCTTCGAACTGGTGGTTACCGTGCTGGCGGTCGCCGAATTGCTGGTGTTCATGGGTGTGGTTGCACCGGGTTTCAGCTTCAGCAACTTCGTGCTTAACGGCTGGTCGGGCTCCAACGAGTTCACCATGGCCTCGATTCCCGGGATCTTCGCGGCGATACCGTTTGCGATCTGGTTCTTCCTCGCCATCGAAGGCGCGGCCATGGCCGCCGAAGAAGCCAAAGACCCGAAACGCACGATTCCCAAGGCCTACGTCAGCGGCATACTGACCCTGGTGTTCCTCGCCATCGGCGTAATGGTGATGGCCGGCGGCGTCGGCGACTGGCGTCAACTGTCGAACATCAACGACCCGCTGCCACAGGCAATGAAAGCCGTGGTCGGCAACAACTCGTCGTGGATGCACATGCTGGTATGGATCGGCCTGTTCGGACTGGTGGCGAGTTTCCACGGGATCATTCTCGGCTATTCGCGGCAGTTTTTCGCCCTCGCTCGTGCCGGGTATCTGCCTAAAGGCCTGGCCAAACTCTCGCGTTTCCAGACCCCGCATCGCGCCATTCTGGCCGGTGGCGTGATCGGTATCGCGGCGATTTACAGCGACGGTCTGGTCAATCTGCAAGGCATGACCCTGACGGCGGCGATGATCACCATGTCGGTGTTCGGCGCCATTGTGATGTACATCATCAGCATGCTCAGCCTGTTCAAACTGCGCAAAACCGAACCAAATCTGGAGCGCACCTTCCGTGCACCGGGTTACCCGATCGTGCCGGGGATCGCGCTGTTTCTGGCCGTGGTGTGTCTGGTGGCGATGGCGTGGTTCAACACGCTAATCGGCTGTGTGTTCCTTGGCTTCATGGCGGCGGGTTATCTGTACTTCCAGCTGACCGCCAAACAACGCGCCGATGCCCCGGCGGACGCTATGCTCGAAGGTGTCTAGTTGCACCGGCACCGGGCCACAAACCCGGTGCGCGCATTATTGATGTGCACGCAAAACCTGTAGGAGTGAGCCTGCTCGCGATAGCGGTGTGTTAGTCACCATTGATAGCGACTGACATCCCTCATCGCGAGCAGGCTCACTCCTACAAAAAAGCAGATTGCAGTAATTACTGGAGGACACCGCCCCATGGCCGCATTTGCCCATTCCGTCGGCGCCCAGACCTATCGCTTCGACAGCCTCAAAGATGTAATGGCCAAGGCCAGCCCCGCACGCTCCGGGGATTTCCTGGCCGGTGTCGCCGCGCTCAACGACGGCGAACGGGTGGCCGCGCAAATGGCGCTGGCGAATATTCCGCTCACGCATTTCTTGCAGGAAATGCTGATTCCTTATGAGTCTGATGAAGTCACCCGACTGATCATCGACAGCCACGACAAGCAGGCCTTTGCCGTGGTCAGCCACTTAACGGTCGGCGGTTTCCGCGACTGGCTGCTCAGCGACGCCGCCGATGAAAACAGTCTGCGCGCCCTCGCCCCGGGCCTGACCCCGGAAATGGTCGCCGCCGTATCGAAGATCATGCGCGTGCAGGACCTCGTGCTGGTGGCGCAGAAAATCCGCGTAGTGACGAAGTTTCGCGGCACCCTCGGCCTGCGTGGACGCCTGTCGACGCGCCTGCAACCGAACCACCCCACCGACGAACCGGCCGGTATCGCCGCGAGCATTCTCGACGGTCTGCTGTACGGCAACGGCGATGCGATGATCGGCATCAACCCGGCCACCGACAGCATCGCGTCGATCTGCGCGATGCTGGAAATGCTCGACGCGATCATCCAGCGTTACGAGATTCCGACCCAGGCCTGCGTGCTCACCCACGTCACCACCTCCATCGAGGCGATCAACCGTGGCGTGCCGCTGGATCTGGTGTTTCAGTCGATTGCCGGTACCGAGGCGGCCAACGCCAGTTTCGGTATCAACCTGAATATCTTGCAGGAGGGTTATGACGCGGGGCTGAGCCTGAATCGCGGCACCCTCGGCCAGAACCTCATGTACTTCGAAACCGGTCAGGGCAGCGCGCTGTCGGCCAACGCCCACCACGGCGTCGATCAACAAACCTGCGAGACCAGAGCCTACGCCGTGGCGCGCCATTTCAAGCCGTTTCTGGTGAACACGGTTGTCGGATTTATCGGCCCGGAGTACCTCTATAACGGCAAACAGATCATTCGCGCCGGGCTCGAAGACCACTTCTGCGGCAAGTTGCTCGGCGTGCCGATGGGCTGCGACATCTGTTACACCAACCACGCCGAAGCCGACCAGGACGACATGGACACCCTGCTGACCCTCTTGGGTGTTGCCGGGATCAACTTCATCATGGGCATCCCCGGCTCCGACGACATCATGCTCAACTACCAGACCACGTCGTTTCACGATGCGCTGTATGCGCGGCAGACTCTGGGCCTGAAACCGGCGCCGGAATTCGAGCAGTGGCTGGCGAAAATGGGCATCTTCACGCAAGCGGACGGCAAGGTGCACTTCGGCAACAACCTGCCGCCGGCCTTTCGCCAGGCGCTGGCGCAACTGGGATGAGTCTTATGGAAAAACCACCCGTCGATCCGCAAAACCCTTGGCTGGAACTACGCCGCCTGACCCCGGCGCGAATCGCCCTCGGTCGCACCGGCACCAGCCTGCCGACCAGCGCGCAGCTGGATTTCCAGTACGCCCACGCCCAGGCGCGCGACGCCGTGCATTTGCCGTTCGATCACGTGGGGCTCAGCGGCCAGCTTACCGAGCGTGGCCGTGAAACTCTGCTGCTGCACAGCGCTGCGGTGGACCGTAACAGCTACCTGCAACGCCCCGATCTGGGTCGAAAATTGAGCGACGAGTCGGCGCAGACCCTGCGTGATTACGCTGCGGCCCATCCGGGTGGCGTCGATCTGGTAATAGTCGTGGCGGATGGCCTGTCGGCGCTGGCGGTACATCGCCATACCGTACCGTTTCTGACCCGACTGGAAGAACAGATGAGCGCCGACGGCTGGTCGGCGGCGCCGGTCGTCCTAGTGGAACAGGGTCGTGTTGCAGTTGGCGATGAAATCGGTGAGCTACTGGGTGCAAAAATGCTGGTGATGCTGATCGGTGAACGCCCGGGGCTCAGCTCACCCGACAGTCTGGGTTTATATTTCACCTACAATCCAAAGGTCGGACTGACCGATGCTTACCGCAACTGCATCTCCAACGTGCGGCTTGAGGGCTTGAGCTATGGCATGGCGGCGCATCGCTTGCTGTATCTGATGCGCGAGGCCTGTCGGCGGCAGCTGTCGGGGGTCAATCTGAAGGACGAAGCGCAGATTCAGACGCTGGAGTCGGAAGCAGGTGCAGACATGAAAGGTAATTTCCTACTCACTCCGCCCCCTGCCTGAACCGTTTCCGCATTGCGTTTCTGCGCCGGTTTAAGGCAGGATCGATGCACGGCCGCCAGGGTTTCCCGTCGCCGTCAGAGCATGTGAAAACAGCCACTTGAAGACGAGACCTATCATGCGGATTATCCAAGCGACCCTTGAACACCTGGATTTGCTGACCCCGTTGTTCGTCAAATACCGCGAGTTCTACGGCTCCCTGCCTTATCCGGACTCGTCCCGCGCGTTTCTCGAAAAACGTCTGCGACGCAAGGAATCGGTGATTTACCTGGCCCTGGCCGACGATGACGACAAGAAACTGATGGGTTTCTGTCAGTTGTATCCGAGCTTTTCTTCGCTATCGCTCAAACGCGTGTGGATTCTCAACGACATCTACGTCGCCGAAGACGCCCGCCGCCAGTTAGTGGCCGACAACCTGATCCGCACTGCGAAGAAAATGGCCAAGGAAACCCAGGCCGTGCGCATGCGCGTCTCGACCAGCAGCAACAATGAAGTCGCGCAAAAGACCTACGAATCCATTGGATTCAAGGAAGACACCGAGTTCAAGAACTACGTGCTGCCGATCAGCGACGAACTCTAAAGTCAAAAGATCGCAGCCTGCGGCAGCTCTTACATTTGGAATGCACTCTCCCTGTAGGAGCTGCCGAAGGCTGCGATCTTTTAGCCCCACCTCATATATCTGCATCTCCCTGACAATTGTTCACACCCCGACATCCCTCGCTACAAAACCAACGCGCTTTTCACCTATCAGACCGTATAATCCCGATCTTTCCGGCTTGTAAGAAAAACTACACCCGTCTGTAGGCTTACACCAAGTCATCCGCACAGGCCTGCAGAGTCGGGCCGTCACTCAGGTGCCCCCATGGATTTCAACCCGCTCGACCTTATCCTGCATCTCGACGTCTACCTCGACATGCTGGTGAACAATTACGGGCCGTGGATCTACGCCATCCTGTTTCTGGTGATCTTCTGCGAAACCGGTCTGGTGGTGATGCCTTTCCTGCCGGGTGATTCGCTGCTGTTCATCGCTGGCGCTGTCGCGGCTGGTGGCGGCATGGACCCGGTATTGCTCGGCGGACTGCTGATGCTCGCGGCAATCATGGGTGACAGCACCAACTACGTGATCGGACGAACGGCGGGGGAAAAGCTCTTCAGCAACCCGAATTCGAAGATTTTCCGTCGCGACTACCTGCAACAAACCCACGACTTCTACGACAAGCATGGCGGCAAAACCGTGACGCTGGCGCGCTTCCTGCCGATCATCCGTACCTTTGCCCCGTTCGTCGCCGGTGTGGCGAAGATGCCGTATCCGCGCTTCTTCGGTTTCAGCGTGTTCGGCACCATCCTCTGGGTCGGTGGTCTGGTTACGCTGGGCTACTTCTTCGGTAACGTACCGTTCATCAAGAAGAACCTGTCGCTGCTGGTAGTCGGGATCATTCTGCTGTCGCTGGTGCCGATGATCATCGGTGTCGTGCGCAGTCGTTTCGGCGGCTCCAGCTCCAAAGCCGAATCGCGCTGAAAGTATGTGGTCACTGAGCGCCTGGCGACGCCGGCGCATTTTGGCCAGGCACCCGGTTGCCGACGACATGTGGCAACGGGTGCGCCATCACCTGAGCTTTCTTGATGGCATCAGCGCCGCCGAAGACCAGTGGCTGCGTGAAGCCTGCGTGCTGTTCCTCGAAGAAAAACACCTGACCGCCCTGCCCGGTGTCGAACTGCATCAGGAGCAACGCCTGCTGCTCGCCGCCCAGGCGCAATTGCCGCTGCTCAATCTCGGAGATTTGAACTGGTATCAGGGTTTTCACGAAATCGTCCTCTATCCCGACGACTTCCTCAGCCCGCAGCGCCATCGCGACGCCAGCGGCATCGAGCATGAATGGGACGGTGAACACAGCGGCGAAGCCTGGCAGCAAGGCCCGATCATTCTCGCCTGGCCCGGCGTGATGGCCAGCGGTGGCTGGGAAGGCTACAACCTGGTCATCCACGAACTGGCGCACAAGCTCGACATGCTCAACGGCGACGCCAACGGCCTGCCGCCACTGCACGCCGACATGCGCGTCAGCGACTGGGCGCAAGTCATGCAAGCGGCCTACGACGACCTCAATCGGCAACTCGATCAAAATCCGGACGCTGAAACCGCCATCGACCCGTACGCGGCGGAAAACCCGGCCGAGTTCTTCGCCGTCACCAGCGAATACTTCTTCAGCGCCCCGGATCTGCTGCACGAGAGTTATCCACAGGTCTATGCGCAACTGAAGCTTTTCTACAAGCAGGACCCGTTGGGCCGGCTGTTGCAACTTCAAGCCGAAGACCCGGTCTATCAGGCTCACGACTAAGGCCAGGACGACTTTCGGTGCATGGCATCGGCAGCAGAATATGCCTATAATCGCCGCCACTTTTTGGTCAATCCGGCCAAGTGTTTTTGGTCAACTAACGGGGGCACCGCCCAATGAGCTACAGCAAGATTCCGGCTGGCAAAGACCTGCCGAACGACATCTACGTCGCGATCGAGATCAATGAAAACCACTACCAGATCAAAAACTAAATCTACAAATACAGCGATTGCCTGTTCGTTGACCGTTTCATGGCCACCCCGATGTTCTACCCGGCCAACTACGGTTACATCCCGAACACCCTGGCTGACGACGGTGATCCCCTCGACGTGCTGGTCGTGACCCCTTACCCGGTTGCTCCTGGTGCGGTCATCCGCGCTCGTCCAGTCGGCATCCTGAACATGACCGACGACGGCGGCGGCGATGCCAAAGTCATCGCAGTTCCACACGACAAGCTGTCCCAGCTGTATGTGGACGTGAAGGAATACACCGACCTGCCGCCACTGCTGATCCAGCAGATCGAGCACTTCTTCGCGAACTACAAAGATCTCGAAAAAGGCAAATGGGTGAAAATCGAAGGCTGGGCCGGCGCAGACGCCGCTCGCGAAGCGATCACCAAGTCGGTTGCTGCTTACAAGGGCTGATTGCCCTGACACGCAGTACGCCTGACAAAAACCCCGGTTTACCGGGGTTTTTTGTGTCTGGGAAATGGCGCTTTAAACGCTGCGTTTAAAAAAGCCGCTACACAGTTTTAATCTGTTTAATTTCCCACAAGAACGTCTTACATCCAGTCGCAAAATTCGCCCCGTTTTTGAACACCCGGTTTATTCAAACCGCTCTGGCACGGCCGTAGACTCCGTGTTTATGAAAAAGAACACTAGCGGTCCAAGATTCAAGGCACTCCTGGAAGCAGCGAAGATCACCACCACGGGATTCGCAAAGTTCTGGGGCACGGAAGCCCAAAATATTCATAACTGGTACACCCGGGGCGTCCCCGCGTATCGCATGGAGGAAGTCTCACGCCTGCTGTCAGTCAACAGCGACTGGCTGAAAACCGGCGACGGCGCCAAAGACTCCCCGAGTTTGCAAATGCCCGCCAGCAATGGCGACACCTTCGACGCCCAATCCATCCGCGGCGTCTACACCGTCATCGACCCCAATGACATCGACCTGCCCTTCTTCAAGGAAACTCCGGTAACAACCGGTTCGAAGAAAACCCACGTCATCCTCGACCCCGAACAATCCATCCGCCTGCCCCGCGTCCATCTCGACATCCTCGAAATCAAACACACCGATGCCATCTGTGCGCACATGATCGGCAACAGCATGGCCGAACGCATCGCCGACGGCTCGACCATCGCCATCGACCGCGGCCTGACCCAGGTCGTCGACGGCGAAATCTACGCCATCGAACACGACGGCATGCTGCGTATCAAATACCTGCACCGCATGCCCGGCAACGCCCTGCGCCTGCGCAGCCACAACAGCGCCGAATACCCGGACGAAATCTTCCGCGCCGCGCAGATCGAAGAGCAGCGGATACACATATTGGGCTGGGTATTCTGGTGGTCGACCCTGAGCAAACGCCGCCCGGCGATTCCGTTTCTCTGACCTGATGCCCTTCCGGACCTGTGCCTATCTCCCTGTGGGAGCCAGCCTGCTGGCGATGAGGCCCGGATAATCAGTACAAATCCCGAATTTTTGCCCGACAGATCGCTCTAACCCGCACTTCAAGCTGGGAATCCCCGCCAAAAATCAGTATCCTGCGCCCCACATTTGCGCATCGACCCGCCCAGCGGCTCAGATCGCGCCCGACGCGGCAGATCAACGTCTGACCAAGTCCCACAGCCGGACGCAAGATCCGGGTGTACGTTTTGAAGGCTGACGCGGTTTACCAAAAATAAACCAAGCCAGTCCCCGAGAAGCCGGCCACAAGCCGGCTTTTTAATGCCTGTCTAAAACCCTTCAATGTTCCCGGGGCTTTCTCATATCCTCTATTTTAGGTTCCAGACAGCGCATCAAAGCGCCATCGCCGGAAATCTGAATTGGTCCTTGTCTGACCTAGGGTTTACTCTCTGCCGCAGAGCCACAAGACAAGCATAAATAATGGGTAACCTTCATGGCATCCACCAATATCCGCACGAAAGATGAGATTGAGCAGCGCACTCTCGCTGAGTCAGGAGAGTCCAAAGTCTGCGTGGAGGATGAAGAGTTCATCTCAGTAGTCACTGAACGCCTTTCCGATCCCCAGCGAGTCAAGATCAGCATGGATGATCTATAAGCTGGAGCCCGATCGCTTGTTCACTGGAGTTTTTGAATGATCCTTCAGGAGAGGCGCCGACCAACGGCATAGAAACAGCAAATGTCGGCCTACCCACCTTTGGACTTTAGACGCACGGACGTATCTCTTGAGCTCTTTCCTTAAGATCAGCATCAGACTTTGCTCAGCATCAGCCTTAGGCCTTTCCCTCTCCGCCTGCGTAGGAGCAGTCGTCTCTCTCCCAGAGAAAACGACCTTAAAGTCGGACGCCTACAAAACGCTGAGCTATCAATCCACCACACCTGTAATCAGTAAAACGACAAGGTCAGAACCCACCCGTGAATGGTGCGGAATCACCCTGTGGGCATTGGTAATTCCGGTGCCGCTGAAATTGCCAGTCTGCTCGTCGTATCAGGAACAATCCTTTGGCAATGACGAGTTTGGTAACGAAACCGTTTTGCTTAACTCGCAACAAAAAGTGCCATCGCCGCTCTACGCTTGCGGTCCATTTATGGCGCTTGGGCCGGTCATGCACAGTTATCAAGGCAACGCGCTGTGCGGAGTTTTCCCTGACTGGTGAGATTCATTTACGGATAACTAAACGATTTCACCAGCGTCAACTCCCCCACCGCCCGCATCGGCACTACAAACGTCTCCATCTTCTCGCTCGGCGTCCCCTCCTCCGTAATCACCGTCACCTGCGCCGTGGTCAGGGGCTGCACCGCCTCATCCCCGCCGCTATCTTCATCGCTGCGATAGCCGCCGCCGTAGTAATTCACATACACCAGATACTGGCCTTTGATCGGCGCCGGCATGGCGAAGATTTCCGGGCCGTAGCCGGTGGTGACGTCGACGTCGAGTGCGGCGCCGTTTGGCGCGACGCGGTTGCCGTACCAGATGTGCGCGCCGTCGGGGGTGACGAGGTGCAAGTCGAGGTCGGTGCCGTCGCTGTCCCACGACAGCAACACGCGCAGTTTGGCCGGGGTGGCGCCGCCGCTGGCGTTGAGGAATTGGGTGCGGTGGCGTTGTTGACCGTCAGGGCTGCGGACTTCGACGCTGTTGCTGCCGTTGGGGAATGAGAACGGGCGATCGAAGCGGCCGCTGTCGTCGATTTTCAGCGGCATGCTGACTCCGTTGACGATGAGTCGACCGGGATCGTTGTTTTTCGGCGTGGTTTTGATCTGGCCGCTGATGCGTGCGGTATTGGCCTGGCCGACCGGGGTGTTCACCGATGAGGCCGGGTAGTTGACGGTCTGGCGGAAGCTTTCGCCTTCGCCTTCGGGCGCGCCGGTGCGCCAGCCGCCGACCGGGGTGTCGAGTTTGACGTTGTCGGCGGCCATCGCCAGCGGCAACGCATTGAGGGCGCAGAGCAGCAGCAAGACCTGTGGATAACGGAGTGTCATGGTCTATTCCAGCAAGAGGTGGCGGGCAAGCCCTTCGATGTAGGTTTCATCCTGGCCGTTGGGATGTGCTTCAAAGGCCAGGTGCAGATATTCGTGGGTCAGGTCGAGGCGATCCTGCAAGGTCAGCACGCCGCGCACGTAGATGCGCTGGCGCTCGCGGTCGACGAACGGTCGACCGAAAGCCAGTTTGCACACGGCGAATGTGCTGACTTCGTTGTAGCCGGTTTCGCTTTCAAGTCTCGGACGCCAGCCGCGCCGTTGTTTTTGCAGCCAGTCCTGAGCGGCGGGCAATGCTTCGCAGGAGGCGACCGGGTTGTCCCAGCGGCTGAGGCTGGCGCGTGGATAGGCGTGCAGCAGAATCGCGTCGTAACGTTGACCGGCGTTAGCCTGTTCGACTGCTTGCTGCCAGGCCAGTTTGTCCGGGCCAGGTTGATCGGAGTGATAGGTGACGGTGCTGCCGGCCAACACCAGATCCGCCGTCCACGCCGCGATATTGCGCGACTCGGCCGAGGCCGGACGTGGTGCGACCCGCTGACGGTTGCTGCTGTCGTCGATGCTCAGGCAGTCGCCGTTGCGTGAGGCGTTTTGCAGCAGATACGTGCGAATCGCCACGGCCAAGGCTTTGGCGGCTTCAGCGGGCTCGGGTTTGGCTTCGCGCTCCAGAACACGGGCGACATATTCTTCGCGATCCAGCCGGGCGACGAGTTTGTCGTTGAGCAAAAACAGTTCGCCGTCGCTGTGGATATCCAGCGCATTGCCGTTGGCAAATACGACGCGATAGTCGCCCTGCAACGGGCCCGAAGTTGCAACGCGCTCGCCAGACAAAACCCGTACGACCGGGTATCGCGAGAACAGTCCAACCTCAACACAACGCCCAGTCTCTGCGGGCCAGGCACTTGGTAACACAGTCGCCAGCGTAGCACCGTAATGCCGCAAAACCATCTGACTGGTGCCACGCCCGCCAGCCCAGATCGGCGTGCCGTCCGCTGTCCAGCCGGCAAATCCGCCCTGACGCGATGTCGGGTCCTGATCGCCGATCCAGCTCCAGGTTTTCACCCGCAAGCGACCGCCCAGTTCGCCGACAACGTTGCCGTCTGCGGCGTTCAGCACCACATCGAGCAACACCCGGCGCATCTGGTCTTGAGCCGGAAGCACAGATAAAACGCCCAGCAACTCGGCAACTGAAACCCGGGTCGCTGGTTGTACGGCAGGCAAATCCAGCAACCATGATGGCGCCTTGTGTGCCTGCCAATAGGTGCGCCAGTCGGCAGAGGTAATGCCCAACCGCGCAGGCTCAAAGTACAACCCGCAGGATTTCACCAACGCCTGATCACGCTCGATCTTGCCGCCAGCCGTGCAGCAATAGACTTCGTCCTTAGACTGCCCGCGACATTCATACGCCGGCTCACGCGCGCCGGTATCCACCAGCCACGCGTAAACGAACAACTTCCACAGACTGCCGAGCGGCGTATCCAATGTCGCAGGCAACGGCTCACGGGCGATCAGTTGCGTGTGATTCAGCGACAGCAACTCACCCTTGTAGGCAAGGTGCAGCGGTTCGTCCTGCGCTGTCGCCAGCGCAGGAATCAGACACAATATCAGCCACAGCAGCGGCCGTTTCATATCAGTTGACCGTGACCTGACCGAGGGCGGCTTTCGCTTCCTGGGCCTGATGCTGCGGCGCATACACTTGAGTGAAACGCACCGGTGGCAGGTTGAACTGGCCCTTCTGCGAGAAGCGCACCAGATGGCGCAGACGCAATTCACCGCTCAGTGCATCGACCGGCACCGCGTAGGCCAGTTGTCCCGGCTCGAAACGCGCCTTCTCCAGCGCGGTCGGCTCGGTGCCGTCCTTGCCCTGCAGCTTGATGCCCCACGTGGTGCGCTCGACATCCGCGCCCGGTGGCAGCGGCACTTCGAGCATGCCGTAGCGCAGCGGTTTCGGCGCTTTGCTGGTGAGGATCACTTCGTCCAGATACAGGCTGTCGCTGGACAACGGCTTGTTGCCGACCGGCTCCAGTTTGAAGGTGAACGCTT
The DNA here is from genome assembly GCF_044744235.1 of Pseudomonas sp. NPDC087346. Classification (NCBI taxonomy): domain Bacteria; kingdom Pseudomonadati; phylum Pseudomonadota; class Gammaproteobacteria; order Pseudomonadales; family Pseudomonadaceae; genus Pseudomonas; species Pseudomonas sp. NPDC087346. The sequence goes on along the minus strand of NZ_JBIUXX010000023.1, from coordinate 64,029 downwards.
CGTCGCCCGGCACCAGTCGCGACAGGCGACGGGTGATGGTCACGGCCATCGGATCGATCGCCGGTTGTTGGGTCTGGAAGCTCAGCGCCGCACGCAGCGGACGCTCCTGGGTGCCGGAGACCGACAGCACGCTCGGCACTGGCGCAGCGCCTTGCCACGTCCAATACATCTCGCCGCTGGCCCCGTAGTTTTTCTTCCAGCCTTCTCCCGGCATCAGCGCGATGGTCGGCGAAGCCTGCTCGATGCTGCGTTGCAGCCAGGTCAGCGCCAACGCCCGTTCAAGGGTCGATTGCTGTGGCAGCAGGCGTTGCAGCAAGGCTTGGGCACGGGTCTGATCAAACGGTTGCAGCGACAGATTCAGCGCTTCGGCAAACGGCTGCGAACTGACTGCCAGACGTTGTTGCGCATCAGCCACCTGCCGATTGAAAGCGTCCGGCAGATTGACCTTCGATTGCTTGGCCAATGCGGCTGTCAGCGTCCGCGCTGCCGCCAGACCGAGCGCCGAATCCGGATCGCTCATCACCAGACTGTCTTCGCCATCGTCCATAAGATTGGCAGCGTTGCCGTCGCCAGCCTTGGCCAGATCTTCCATCAGACCCGTCAGCAGCGTGTTGACCGGCAAGTGCATTTGCTTGGCGAACGACAGGATCAGCGCCCGTTGCAACAGCGGCGTATTCGGCGCCTGTTTGGCGTAGACCTCCAGCACTCGCTGCCAATGCTCCGGCGGCAGGGTCAGCTCCAGCACTTTGCTGGCGTTCCAGTCGGCGTAGTAGGCGTACGCGGTGAGGAATGCATCCGGCTCACCGTCATAACCCCACCAAGTGAAGCTCGCCGAAGGACCGGCCATTTGCACCAGACGCAAACGGCTGTTCTGCATGATCAGGCGCAAGCGATCACGGATCTGCGGGCTCGACGCCAGCGACGGATAAGCGATGCTCAGCGGCAGCAAGCGGCTGGCCGTCTGCTCGACGCCGCCATACGGATAGCTCAGCAGATCATCGAGTGCGGAACGGAACAGCGCTTGCGGGCTGTCATCCAGCCGCAGGCGAATGTCGGTGGCATCAGCCGGAAGACTCAGCGGCGTGTCACCACTGGCGACATCGAGGCTTTGCGTTTGAGTCACCTGCCAGCCATCACCGGTCGCGCTCAGACGCACTGCCAGGGCATCCGCAGTTTTGCCGTCCTGCACCAGCTCCGCCGTCCACTCACCGGAAGCCAAAGCAAAGGCTGGCAGCGGCAGATAATTGATGCCGTTATTCAGGGTCACCGGCAGGCGTTGTTCGGCGCCCGCGTAATGAGTGACCAGTTCGGCCTTGACCGGTTTTTCGGCCTGACTGAAGGCGAACACACCCAGTTGCGGCTGATCGCCCTTGCGGAATTTGCTCGGCCCGCTCCACTTCAGGTACAGCGGTTTTTCCGAGCGAACAAACTGCTTCTTCTGCCCGACCTGACCGTCGTCGGCGATGGCCCGGGCGGTGATGCGCCAGCGGGTCAGCGAGTCCGGCATCTTGAAGGTGAAGCGGGTTTTGCCGTCGGCATCGGTGAGCAATTCCGGCTGCCATGCAGCGGTATCAACGTCTTCGCGACGCGGACGCTCCAGCACTTTCACCCCGCGCTCGCTGCGGTTGGCCTTGCCCGGCGCACCGGGGCTGCCCGGCAACGCCACGTCGTAACTGATGAACGACAGGCTGGCGCTGGTGCGCACGTTATTGCGGCGTGGGTGATAGAAGAACTGGTCGATGGTCGGCGCGACTTCCGGTTGCAGCGCGTAGACCATTTCGTCGACCACGCTGACCGTCAGATGCGCCGGAACCGCTTTGCCGGCGAACTGCGTGGTCAGATCCACAGTGACGGTATCGCCCGGTTGATAAACCTGTTTGTCAGTGCTGATCGCCACGTCGATTTGCGGCGCTACCACTTTGATCCCGGCGTTCTGGAAGCTGTACTGACCACCCTTGGTGTACAGCACCGAGAACGTCAGGTTCGGCGCAAAATTATCCTTCACCGGAATGCGGGCGCGGTATTGGGTGTCGCTGAGTTTTTCCAGTTTCAGCCAGTCGCCCCCCTTGGCCAGCAGCGCAGTGGCTTCGACCTTGTCACGCTCCAGCGACAGCAATGCATCGCTGACCGGTTCCGGGAAAGTGATCAGCGCCAACGCTTCATCGCCCGCCTTGTACTCGGGTTTATCGAGGACGATTTCGACGGTGCCTGGCACCGCTTTGACGCCTTCACCGGTAACCGAATGACCGGTGGCGCCGAGTACCCGGCCGTGCTGGTCCTTGAGCGTCAGGTTGTAAGTGCCCGGACGCTCGAAGGCCACGCTGAAGCCTTTATCGGATGCCGCGAGTTTGCCTTCGCCCGTGCTCTGATCTTCCAGACGCACCCAACTGTAAGTGCTCGGCGTAACGGCTTTGCTTTCTTCGCTGCCACCCTCGTTGGCGTAGCTGAACGCGACTTTATCCTTGACCGCACTGAAGCGTTGCGGCGCGCTCAAGCGGAAGCTTGCGGCGCCACGGTCGATGAGGATTTCCTTGGTGGTCTTGACCCGATACGCCGCGCCATCGCTGGCAAACACGGTGAGCATGTAGCGGCTCGGTTTGTCGGCGGCCGGCAGGTCGAGGGTCGCGTTGCCCTTGCTGTCGGTGGTCAGTTCGGTGCTGGTCAGTTCCACCGGGAATTGCCCGAGGTATTGCAGCTCGTTATCGACCATCGACAGTTGCTGGGCACGCAGGCTCAGGGTCAGTTTGGCGTTGGCCACCGGTTTGCCGTCCGGGTACAGCAACACCAGACTGCCCTTGACCGGCTCGCCGGTGCGGTAGTCCTGCTTGGCCAGGTTCAGCGAAATCTCGAAGTGCGGCTTGATGTATTCGGCGACACGGAAGGCACTGCTGTAGGCCTGATCCTTGTAGTTGAAACGGATCTCGTAGCCACCCGCCACGGCGTTATCCGGCAATTGGAAGCGGCCTTGGGTGCCGGCCTTCGAGTCGAGTTTCAGGTCGAGTGTTTGCAGCTCGGTACCGGTCGCATCAAGCACGCTGACGTTGACGTCGGCAGCGGTTGGCTGCACCGAATCGCGGGCGTTCTTGAACTCACGGCCGACGATTTTCAGCGACACCCAATCCCCCGGGCGATACAGCGGCCGGTCGGTGAAGGCATAGAGTTTGGTGTCGTAGATTTCGCTGTCGTAATAGAAGTTCTCGGAGACGAATACGCCGCCCTCTTCGTCTTCGCCGATCACGAACGAACGCTCGGGGCTGACGTGTTTCAGGCGCAGCAAACCATCGGTGTCGGTGACGCCACTGCTCATCACGCCGAGGCCATCGGTCCACAGCACATTGACCTTGGGCACCGAACTGCCTTCGTGTTTGCGTGCAGCCCAGACCAGCAATTCGTCACCGGCAATCTTGCTCACGGCGACGGTGTTGGAAACGAAAACCATGGTGGTCGCACGGTACTTACCAACCAACGCTTCGACCAGATACAGACCCGGTTTCAGATTGCCCAACGGGATGTAGACGTTACCCGGGGCGACGTTGACGAAGTCACTCGACGAACCGGCCAGCTTCACGCCTTCCGGCGGCTGGATCGGTTTCGCCTGCCACAGCGGATAACGGAACTGGCTGACCACCGGCAGACCCGGGATCAGTGCAAATTGCGGCTGCGCGTCATACGGCGTCGGCGCGACGATGGTGTTGCCCATCTTCAGTTCCGGCACCTCTTCGGTGACCTGTTTGCGCGACTCATAGGAGAACGCGCGCTGCATCACGCGACGGGATTTGCGATACCAGTTGTCCCACAGATAAGCGAGCGTGTTGGACAGCCCTTCCCCCTTGAACTGACCGTCGCTGACCACGCGGTGCAGGTTCTTCTGGCGCTTGAGAAAGTCCAGCGGCTTGTCGATCCGGTACACGCGGATGTCGGCGCCGCCATACGGTTCCATACGAAAACGCCGGTAATCACGGCCCGGCGCTTCGAGGCGCACCATCGCCTGTTCGTCGCTGGCGAAACTGCTGTCGGCCAGCAGGAAGAAGCTTTCACCGGACACCGGCGTATAGCCGCTCGGCTCGACCGAGTCTTCGGCGTTGACCGTGGCCAATGGCATCAGCAATGCCAGCAACAGAGGAATTCGAGAACAGATACGCAACATGCGGGCACCGGTCATTGGGTGAGAAAGTTCAGTCGATAGACGCCGATGAAGTTGGGATTGGCTGCGTCGGGTATCCATCGGGTGTCCTTCCATGTCATGAGTTGCTGCAGGCTTGCCGAACGCATGCCGTTGTCAGTCGGGGTGGTGGTGCCGGTGTGGTAGGCGATGTAGCGGCCCATCCAGATCATCAGGTGCTGGTCGTCGCCCTGATCGAAAAACATCAGGTCACCCGGCCGGGCCTGCGACACGTCGCGGCCGATCAAGTGGCTGTTGAACTGAATCAGTTTGATCGCGTTGACGTACGGCCCGACCTTGCCGCCACCCTGCTGCCATTGCTGGGCGAGCTTGCGCTGGTCATCGCTGAGCGACAGCTCCGGCGGCAGGTAGCGGTTGGACAGGCCATTGCTGCGCAGCCATTTGTCGTCATGGACTTTCAGCGCTTCGTTGGCGGCGAAACGCACCAGCCCGGCGCAGTCCTGCTGATACCAGCGCGGGCTCGGGCCCTGGCTCAGTTGCTCCTGAGCGATGCGCACAAACCAGGCACGAAACACTTGGGATTGCGACACATCCAGTGGCGCGGTTTCGACGGCACGGGCGCCCGCGCTCAGCAGCAGCGCGAGCAAGCCGAGGCTGCGGATCAGTGCGGTCACAGGGCTTTCCATTCCAGCGGTAGCCACTGCCAGTGGCCGTCGGGTTCGCTGCCTTCAGGCAAGGTCAGCGCGTATTTGCCGTAGCCGCCGAGGGTGCGCAGTTTCGGGATCAGGTAAGTCTGCGCGGCGTTGTAGAACACCGGTTCCATGTCTTGCGGCAGGCTGTCGAGCGTCTCCTGCTGCATCAGTTGCGCCATCGAGTCCGGGCCGAAGTAGATCGGCATCAGCACGTCTTTTGGTAACACATCAGCCATTGGCGGGAAGCGTTTATCGAGGGTGCCGAGAGCCTTGTCGACCAGTTTGTCGTCGAGGGAAAACAGCAGCGTCGAGCCATGGCGCGCAAGGCTGACTTTCATGAAGGCCTTGCCGGTGATCGCATCAGGATTCTCGGCGTCCTTGGCCGCGTAAGGGCCGAAGTTCGAGCTGACCTGACGCTGCCAGACATGGCTCTGGCCTTCCTGTTTCTCGACCACCGGGAACACGTTTTCTTCAACGTTGGACTCAAACGCGCCGACCATCGAACCGAACAATGTGCCGAGATCGCCGTCGAGTTTGCCGTTGTCCTCATCCTTCAGACTGGCCACCAGCAGCGGCGTGTACAGCCGCGAATCGGCGTACCAGCACAGGCCCGCCGCGCCGGCCACGTGCTCGGTGAGTTTCTGCGCCACGGCTTCTTCCGCGCCGAGCTTCACCAGCAGCGGTTTCTGTGGTTCAGCGGCCACCGGCAGGGTTACGCAAGCACTCGCGCCCAAGGGCATGGCTTGCCAGACCGGTTTGAAATCGAAGTCGGGCTGGTTTTGCAGTTCATCCATGGCGAGGAAGCTGTGCCAGCCCTTGTCGTCCATGTCGAAACGCAGCCCGGCGAAGTTCGGGATAAAGCGTTGGTAGCCCATCGCGAGCACGCTGGAGTTTATCGACAGGCGTTGTTTGATTTCGGGTGCTTTGACCGGCAGACCGAAGGCTTCAGGGAACAGTTTGTCGCCATTGAGCAGCGCCGCCAGCGCTTGCGGCGAGACGTGCCCGGACTCCTCGGAAACACCGCTTTCCGGTTCGTAGTATTTGGCCGGATTGGACAGCACCACCAGTTTGTCGCCGCGCGAAGCGAACAACAGCGACTTGCTGGCGTTGTAGGTCAGTTGATACAGCGTCACCTCATCGCTGCCGACTTTCAGCTTGCCGAACACGCTGAGCTGCGAATCATCCAGCGCGACTTTCGCCAGCGGCTCCAGCAGCTTGGCCAGACCGCCGCGATCCATCACCAGCAGGAAATCCTTCAACCGGCCATCGGCACCACGCCACAACGCGACATCCGCCGGTTGATCGAAAAGCTCTTCGATCAGGCTGTCTTGCAGTTTCAGGTCATGCTCGTAAATGATCCGGCGCAGACTGCCGATCAAACCGAGACGGTCAGCGTGGGTTTCGTAATAGAAGACGAAGTCCTCGGTGAGCGTGGCCTTGAGGAACGGCACCGTCAGCAAGTCCTTGGGCAACTGGCTCAGGGAATGGGCTTCGAGCAACGCATCCGGACGGCTCATCCCCAGTTTGTCACTGGCCAGTGCAGCCGCCGGCGCCTTGGGTTTGTGCATGAACCAGCCGAGCCCGCCCGCCACACCCGCGGCCAGGACCAGTCCGACCAGCAACAGCGGCCAGCGTCGGGAAGGTTTGCCGGCAGGTGTTTCGACGGTTGGAGAAACAGTGTTATCGCTCATCTTCACGCTCATGTTCCCAAAGCTCACGAGTTCATCCGTGGTGCGGGATGCTTAATAGTTGAAAGTCTTGACCAGCAGCAGATCACCGATTGCCCGCAGCGGCACGATGAAGGTCTCGCGTTTTTCGTCGACGGTGTTTTCGTTCAATACCAGCGTGATCTGCGAGGTGATGACCTCGTTCTGATTGCTGGCCTCCTCGAAGTTATAGCCGCCGTCGCCGAAGTTGCCCCAATAGTTGACGTAAACCAGATAGGTGCCATGCAACGGCGCGGTCATGGTGAACATTTCCGGGCCGGGGCCATCGACGCCGTCCGGGTCGAGACCGCCGCCATTGGTCAACGCCGTATGGGCGAAAAACGCGTGCTGGCCGTCGGGGGTAATGATGTGCAGATCGAGTTCAGCCTTGGGGTCGTCCCAGCCGAGCACCACGCGAATCCGCGCAGGCGTGCGCAAGTTGTTCGCTTCATAAAACTGTACGCGCTTGAGCGACTGGCCTTCGGCGCTGCGCACTTCGACGCTGTTGGAACCGGCGCCGAACGCATAGGGCCGGGCAAATCGCCCGTCGTCGTCGGTATAGAGGTTCAGCGGATTGCCATTGACCGCCAGCGTATGCGGCCCACGCTGATTGCCAATGGCCTTGAGCTGGCCCTGAATCATCGTGCGATTGCGCTGGATACCGCGATCAATCGGCGGCGTCGGATAGGCGACTTGCGGGTTTTCGCTGCGGTCGAGCAGACCGTGATAACGCCAGCCACCCACCGGTTCCGACATCTCGGCAGTCGGCGCGGCCAGCAGCGCGGGGGCGCAGGCCAACCCGATCAGCAGCAAAAGAAATGAACGCATGTGATGCCTCCTGCCATGCCTGAACGAAACCTTGCACCCGATCCTCGGTACTTCACAGCGCTGAAAACTGCGTTTCGTCTGAAAGACCCGTGACTGCCGGGTCGTAGAAGGCGCGAAGATTAGCGATTCGGTAGTTTTTTAACAATCGGATACATCTGAATTTTCTGTGGGAATCACGCTGTCAGATGGACGATGAGCCGAATAGCAGTCATATTCGGCTCACGGAATGAGCCGAATAAAGTTTCTAATCGGCTCACGCACATGAGATCAGAGATTGATGGCAATTCATTGGATCTGGCAGCAGCCCGACTGGCCTGACTTCAACTGGCAAGCAGAACGCTTGGCGCCGCTCTTGCGCGAGTGCGTTCAGGCCCAGGGACAACTGAAGGGCATGGCCCAATCGGTAGACGGTTCTTTGAGCGCTCAGAGCGAGCTTGATGCGCTCTTGCAAAATATCGTGACGTCATCCGCCATCGAAGGTGAGCAACTCAATGTCGGCTCGGTACGCTCCTCCTTGGCGCGACGCCTGGGTCTTGAGCAACCCGCCGCAAGTCACGTCAGCCAACGCAGTGAAGGTCTGGCGCAATTGATGCTCGACGCGACCCGTCATTTCGATGATCCGCTGACATTGGGCCGGCTGTTCGAATGGCATCAATGGCTGTTCCCGGAACAAGAGACTGGCATTACCGCACGCTCGATCCGCATCGGCGGTTTACGCGGCAATGAGCCAATGCAGGTAGTGTCCGGCCGGATCGACAGGCCGAATGTGCATTTCGAGGCGCCTCCCCGACAAGGTCTGGAAGAACAGTTAGCGACGTTCCTCGACTGGTTTGAGGCCAGTCGCAGCCAAAGCAGCCTCGATCCTTTGCTGCGCGCCGGTATCGCACATTTCTGGTTCGTCACCCTGCATCCTTTCGACGATGGGAACGGCCGTCTTACGCGTACGATTACCGATCTGGCGCTGGCGCAAGGTGAAGCGCAGGCAATCCGTTTCTATGCGATGTCGGCCAGTATTCTCGAAGATCGCAATGGCTACTATCGCGTATTGGAGTCAAGCCAGAAGGCGGCTCTGGATATCACGGAGTGGCTGAAATGGTTCCTGCAAACGCTTCTGCGCAGCCTGCAACAAGCCATTGCCCGGATTGAGTCGGTGCTGGGCAAGGCCCGTTTCTGGCAGGCGCATCGAGAGTCGGATTTGTCGGTGGAACAAACCAAGGTGCTGAATCGCCTGCTGGACGGCGGGGAACGCGGCTTTGAACACGGAATCAGTGCGGCGCAATACCAAGCTGTAGCCAAGGTATCCAAGGCCACGGCAACCCGGCATCTGGCCGAGTTACTGGAAAAGGGCTGCCTGCAACGTTTACCGGGAGGTGGACGCAGTACGCGTTACCAAATTGCTTATCCAGAAAACTTCACAGGTTAATATCCTGTCACCGCAAATCTTGTGGTGAGGGGATTTATCCCCGACCGGCTGCGCAGCAGTCGTAAATAGCTTGATGCGATCCTCCTATCGGATCGGGGTGGCTGATTTTGGGGCTGCTGCGCAGCCCAGCGGGGATAAATCCCCTCGCCACATGGAGACCTGCAAAGCTTCGAAACAAGCCCCTGCTCATTTGCCCATAAACCCCCTATCTGCTAGTGTCGCGCCGGTTTAACGTCAACCGGAAATCGCCGCCATGGCCCGCAAAAAAGCTGCACTGGATTTCGAACAATCCCTCGCTGACCTGCAAACGCTGGTCGAGCGTCTGGAGAATGGTGAATTGTCGCTGGAAGACTCGCTGACCGCTTTCGAGCAGGGTATCGGTCTGACCCGTGACTGCCAGGCAGCGCTGGCGCAAGCCGAGCAGAAGGTGCAGGTGCTGCTGGAACGCGATGGCGAGCTGGCCGAGGAACCCTTCGACGCGGAACAGCCAGAATGATTGCTGCGTATTCGGCGACCAGCCAGGCGCGGGTCAACGCGGCACTGGAAACCCTGTTCAACGCGCCGCTGCCAGAGCTGGCGCGCCTCTATGAGGCCATGCGTTACAGCGTGATGAATGGCGGCAAACGGGTTCGCCCATTGCTCGCCTACGCCGCATGCGAAGCGCTCGGCGGCCAGGCTGAACAGGCCAACGGCGCTGCTTGCGCGGTTGAGCTGATCCACGCCTATTCGCTGGTTCACGACGATTTGCCGGCAATGGACGACGACGACCTGCGTCGCGGCCAGCCGACCACTCACAAAAAATTCGATGAAGCCTGCGCGATTCTCGCCGGTGACGGCTTGCAGAGCCTGGCGTTCAGCGCCCTGCTCGATCCGCGCCTGAGCAATCCGCAAACCGAAATCCGTCTGCAAATGGTCAGCGCCCTGGCATTGGCCGCAGGCCCGGCAGGTATGGTCGGCGGTCAGGCCATCGACCTCGGTTCGGTCGGTCTCAAGCTTGATCAGAAAGCCCTCGAACTGATGCACCGGCACAAGACCGGTGCGCTGATCGAAGTCAGCGTCAAGCTCGGCGCCTTGGCCAGCGGTCGCGCCGAGAAGGATGAACTGAAATCCCTGCAGACTTATGCACAGGCCATCGGTCTGGCGTTTCAGGTGCAGGACGACATCCTCGACGTCGAAAGCGATACCGAAACCCTCGGCAAACGCCAAGGCGCCGACATTGCCCGCGATAAACCGACCTACCCGGCCCTGCTCGGTCTGGACGCGGCCAAGGCCTACGCCCTGGAACTGCGTGATCAGGCGCTGCACGCCCTGCGACCGTTTGACGCGGCCGCAGAGCCGTTGCGCGATCTGGCCCGGTATATCGTCGACCGGCGTAACTGAACGCCAACCTGTCAAAAAAGACCAACGCGTGGGCAGGGGGCGATGCATCAGGTAAACTGCCGCATCTTTTATACCTATAACGATTCGCCTGATGCCCACGACGTTTCATGAGATTCCCCGCAAGCGCCCGACCACGCCCCT
>NZ_JBIUXX010000023.1:41103-53726 GCF_044744235.1 Pseudomonas sp. NPDC087346 | reverse complement strand
TGTGGTTTCGCTTCTCGCTTCGTGTTTTTGGTTCCATTACCACCCCCCCCCCCCCCCCCCCCCGCGGGGTGGGCATTTCGGTGCCGGCCTGGGCGTCATCGAGCTGACCATCGCGTTGCATTACGTCTTCGACACCCCGGACGACCGGCTGGTGTGGGACGTGGGTCATCAGGCTTATCCGCACAAGATCCTCACCGGTCGTCGCGAGCGCATGGGCACTCTGCGCCAGAAGGACGGCGTCGCGGCTTTCCCGCGTCGCGCCGAGAGCGAGTACGACACCTTTGGCGTCGGCCACTCCAGCACTTCGATCAGTGCCGCGCTGGGCATGGCGATTGCCGCCCGTCTGCAAAACAGTGATCGCAAGGCTATCGCAGTGATTGGCGACGGCGCGTTGACTGCCGGCATGGCCTTCGAGGCGCTGAACCACGCGCCGGAAGTGAACGCCAACATGCTGGTGATCCTCAACGACAACGACATGTCGATCTCGCGCAACGTCGGCGGTCTGTCGAATTATCTGGCGAAGATTCTTTCCAGCCGCACTTATGCGAGCATGCGCGAAGGCAGCAAAAAAGTGCTGTCGCGCCTGCCCGGGGCCTGGGAAATCGCCCGCCGCACCGAAGAATACGCCAAAGGCATGCTGGTTCCCGGCACCCTGTTCGAAGAACTGGGCTGGAACTACATCGGCCCTATCGATGGCCACGACCTGCCAACCCTGATCGCCACCCTGCGCAACATGCGCGATCTGAAAGGCCCGCAGTTCCTGCACATCGTCACCAAGAAAGGCAAAGGCTTCGCCCCGGCGGAAGTCGACCCGATCGGTTATCACGCCATCACCAAACTCGAACCGCTGGACGCCCCGGCCGCCGCGCCGAAAAAGGCTGGCGGGCCGAAGTATTCGGCGGTGTTCGGCGAGTGGCTGTGCGACATGGCCGCGGCTGATCCGCGTCTGGTCGGCATTACCCCGGCGATGAAAGAAGGCTCGGATCTGGTGGCGTTCAGCGAACGTTTCCCGCTGCGCTACTTCGACGTGGCGATTGCCGAGCAGCACGCCGTGACCTTTGCTGCCGGTATGGCTTGCGAAGGCGCGAAACCGGTAGTGGCGATCTACTCGACGTTCCTCCAGCGTGGCTACGATCAACTGGTGCACGACGTCGCGGTGCAGAACCTCGACGTGCTGTTCGCCATCGACCGTGCGGGTCTGGTTGGCGAAGACGGCCCGACTCATGCCGGCAGTTTCGATCTGTCGTACCTGCGCTGCATCCCGGGCATGGTCATCATGACCCCGAGCGATGAAAACGAACTGCGCATGATGCTCACCACCGGCCACCTGTACAACGGCCCGGCGGCGGTGCGTTATCCGCGCGGCAACGGCCCGAATGCGACCATCGAGAAAAACCTCGACCCGATCGAGATCGGCAAAGGCATCGTCCGCCGTCAGGGCAGCAAAGTCGCCCTGCTGGTGTTCGGCGTGCAACTGGCCGAAGCGCTGAAAGTCGCCGAGAAGCTGGATGCAACCGTGGTCGACATGCGTTTCGTCAAACCGCTCGATGAAGCGTTGGTGCGCGAGATTGCCGGCAGCCATGAGTTGTTGGTGACCATCGAAGAGAACGCGATCATGGGCGGCGCCGGTGGCGCGGTCAGCGAATTCCTCGCTCGCGAGAACATTCTCAAATCGATGCTGCATCTGGGCTTGCCGGACATCTACGTCGAGCACGCGAAACCGGCGCAGATGCTGGCCGAGTGCGGGCTGGATGAAGCGGGAATCGAAGCGTCGATCCGCGAGCGTTTACAGTTGCTCGACCTGTAAACCCGACCCTGTAGGAGCTGCCGAAGGCTGCGATCTTTTGATCCTGCTCTTTGTCAGCTCCTGATTTTTTTCAGAAGCAAAATCAAAAGATCGCAGCCTTCGGCAGCTCCTACAGGGTTTTGCGTAACCAACGGACTGCCGATGAACCTCTCGCGCCTCGCCCTGCCCTTACTTCTGCTGCCCTCCGCCAATGCCCTCGCCGACACCTTCGAGCGCGATCAGGCACTGAAGCTGCCGGACATGCTGATCAGCGCTAACCGTCAGGTCGAAGCGCGCAACGACAGCAGTGCCGCCAACACCGTGTTCACCCGCGAAGACATCGACCGTCTGCAACCGAGCGACGTGCCGGATCTGCTGCGTCGGGTGCCGGGCGTGCAAGTGGCGCAGACCGGTGGGCGCGGCAGTCTGCCGGGGATCTATATTCGAGGCACCCAGTCAGCGCAAAGTCTGGTGCTGGTGGACGGGCAACGCATCGGCAGTTCGACGTCCGGCGATAGCAATCTGCAGCACCTGAACATCGAGCAGATCGAGCGTGTGGAAGTGCTGCGCGGGTCGCGCTCGGTGATTTACGGCAGCGATGCGATTGGCGGGGTGATTCAGATTTTCACCCGTCGCGGCACTGAGCAGGGTTTGCAGCCACGCATGCACGTTGGCTTCGGCAGCAACCAGACCTGGGAACGCAGCCTCGGCCTGTCCGGTGGCGACGAGAAGACCCGCTTCAATCTCGGCGCCAGTCTCGACGAAACCGCCGGCATCGACCGTACCCACGAGTCGTATCCCAGCGATGGCGACCACGATGCATACCGCAACAAATCGATCAGCCTGAGCCTCAGCCATGCGCTGACCGATGACATCGAAGTCGGCGCCAATCTGCTGGATAACCGTGGCAAGAGCGAGTTCGACAATCCGTTCGGCCGCTTCGACATGAACACGTTCGAGTCCGTCCAGCAGCAGCCCTACAGCGATTTCAACGTCAGCAGTGTCAGCAGCTACGTGGATGCGCGGGTCAACGATATCTGGAAAACCCGCGTCGAATTCGGCCACACCGAGAACCGCGAGAAGACCCTCGACAAGCTCAGCGACGAGCGCACGGTGTTCAACACTTACCGCGATTCGGTGAACTGGCAGAACGATCTGACCCTGAATGCGCGCAATAGCCTGATCCTCGGCGGCGACTGGTACGAAGACCGGGTCAACAGCAGCACCGCGTTCGACGAGGACAGCCGCTGGAACCGTGCAGCATTCATTCAGCATCGCTATCAGGCTGACAGCTTCTCCACGGAGCTGGGTCTGCGTCACGACGACAACCAGCAGTTCGGCAGCCAGAACACCTGGAGCGGCACCTTCACCCTGCCGCTGAACCCGGACAATGACCTGTTGCTGAGTTACAGCGAAGGCTTCCGCGCACCGACGTTCAATGACCTGTACTACCCGGATTTCAGCAACCCGGATCTGAAGCCGGAAACCTCGAAAAGCTACGAGCTGCAATGGCGTAGTCAGTTGAGCGACAGCACGCGTCTGGAAACGTCGCTGTACCGCACCGATCTGCAAGACGCGATTATCTTTGGCAGCAACTCGCGCCCGGAAAACGTCGCCTCGGCCCGCATCAACGGTTTCGAAGCGGCGCTGAAACAGGAGCTATTCGGCTGGCAGAGCAACCTCGGCGTATCGATCATCGACCCGCGTGACCGTGACAGCGGCCACACCCTGGCCCGCCGTGCGCGGCGTACCGCGAGCTGGGATCTGGATCGCCAGTTCGAAAAACTGGGTCTGGGCGCCAGTTGGCAATTGGTCAGCGGCAGTTACGACGACTTGAACAACACCCAGCCATTGGGCGGTTATGGTTTGCTCGGTTTGCGCAGCAGTTGGGCGCTGAACCGTGAGATCAAGCTGGATCTGAAGCTGGATAACGCTCTGGACAAGGGCTACAGCCGCACGAATTACAGCTATGACGGCAGCCAGTACGGTTATCGCGAAGAAGGTCGGGCATGGATGTTCGGGATCACCTGGACTCCCGCGCTCTAAGGAATGCCCCTCACCCCAGATTATTTGTCAGGTGCGATCAAGTGGCAGAGCTTGGCAGTGGCTTCGATCATCTGGCCGCTTGGGCGTTCGAGACCTTTGTCGGTGACGAGCAACAACTGATGTTGCGTCACCGCCGCCACTTGCGGCCAGGCTTTCCACGCATTGAGCTGGGCCTGATCGCTGGCCAGAATCACTTCCGGATTACGCTGCAACACCGCTTCGATGCTGACCTGCGGCGCGGGCAAGGTCAGGTCGGCGAAGACATTGCGTGCTCCGCAGACTTCCAGCGCATCACTGATGATCTGCCCACCGCCAACGGTGTACAGCGGCTGATCCCAGACTTGATAGAACACCCGCAACGGCGTGTCGCGCCGATAGCGCTGGCGCAAGTCATCGAGTTTCTGCCGCAGATCGCCCGCCAGTTTCACGCCCCGCTCGGCACGTCCAAGCTGCACCGCAATGGTTTCAATCTGCGCACTGAGTTGTTCGAGGCTATGCGGCTCGGCGACAAAGGTCGGGATGTTCAATCGCTTGAGCTGATCACGCTGCGCCGGGCCGACACTGCCGGGCCAAAGTAGCAGCAAATCAGGCTTGAGGCTGAGCAGGCGCTCCATGTCCAACTGACCATAACGCCCGACTGACGGCACATTTTGAATGGCCGCAGGACGCTCACCGGCATCCAGCACCCCGACCAGCAAATCGGCGGAATCCAGTTCAACGACAATTTCAGAAAGCGACGGCGCGAGGCTGACCACCCGCAGGCTCGCCAGCACCGGAGCCGAGACGGCCAGCAGCAGAAGCGCCAGCCACAGACGGCGCATCAGCCGAGTTGACGCGGGATACGATAGAGATAGAACAGCACCGCCGTGGACAGCGCCAGCAACATCAGCGGCACCGCTTCGAGGCCGACGAACACCGCCAGCGCGCCGATCCATGCCGGCAGCGCCGCCGCAAGAAACGCAGTCCGGCGAGTCGCCGCCAACGCGATCCAAGATGCCGGCTCTTCTGCGCTATCGAGGGCCTTTTGCGTGGCGATCAGCGCATGTTTGTAGCGACCGAAGAACTTCAGGCTGACAAACATCGAGGCCACGCCGGCAATGAACAGCGGCATCGCCAGCACCGGCAGAATCGCATCAGTCTGACCAAACAGAGCATTGAGAACGAACAGCGGCACCAGTGCCAGCGCCAGGTATTTCCACCAGGCTACTGCCAGACGACGCCGCACCTGACCGCGCGTCACGCCCGGTCTGCCTCGCCCTGATGCTCGTTGCCCATCATGTGGTCGAGCTTGCTGGCCTTGGTCGCCAGATACAGTTTGTTGTGCGGGTTGTGCCCGGTGTGCAACGGCACGCGCTCGGCGACCACGATGCCCATGTCGGTCAAGGCTTTGACCTTGCGCGGGTTGTTGGTCATCAGACGCAGGGACTTCACGCCCAGATGCTCAAGCATCGGCAGGCACATGGCGTAGTCACGCTGATCGGCGGCAAAGCCCAGACGCTCGTTGGCTTCAACGGTGTCGGCGCCGCCGTCCTGCAATTCGTAGGCGCGGATCTTGTTCAGCAGACCGATGCCGCGACCTTCCTGACGCAGGTACAGCAACACGCCACGGCCTTCGCGGGCGATGGCCTTGAGGGCGGCTTCGAGTTGCGAGCCGCAATCACAGCGCTGGCTGAACAAGGCGTCACCGGTCAGGCACTCGGAGTGCAAACGGCCGAGAACCGGGGCTCCGTCGGCAAAATCACCCAGGCTCAGCACAACGTGCTCGCGGCCGGTGGCTTCATCGAGAAAACCGTGCATGGTGAATTGCGCAAAAGGCGTTGGCAGCTTGGAAGCGGCGACAAAAACGACAGGCACCGGTGTGCTCCTGATCTAAAAAAGTCTGAAGATTCGCTGGCCGGCATTGTAACAGCAGGTTCCTGCAGGCGCTTAGGCTGAATTATCGGCCATAACGATCAAAAAGTTTGATGACACCGCAGACGACCTCGATCTCTGTAGGAGCTGCGGCACGCTGCGATCTTTTGATCTCGACCTTTAAAAAGACAAAGTCAAAAGATCGCAGCGTGCCGCAGCTCCTACAGGGGACTCGCAGCATCAGCGAATGGATACGGCTGTTTCCAGCGCTCAAAGATCGGCTTCAGCTCGCCACTCTTCACCAACAACTCCATGCGCTGGTCAAACAACGCCATCAACGTACGGGCCTGCGGTGTATCGGCGAAGCACAGGTACAGCGGCAATTCAGCGATGTGGGTTTTGCGAAACTGTTCAGGTTCCCTGGCCCGGCTGATCACGTAATCGATTTCGGTCAGCGCGTCGATGTAATAGTCCGCCCGGTTGTGGGTCAGCATCGACAAAATCCCGGTACGGCGGACGACCTCGTTGTAGCTCTTCACGTTGGGCAAATAATCTTGATAGTCGTAACCGCGCACCCAGGCCAGTCGATAGCTGCCGAGGGTTTCCGGGGTCGGCGCCGGATTGCTGGCAAGGCCGAGGGCATAGATGTGGTCGGTGTCGAAGTTCCAGCGCGGATACAGCAGCTCGCTGGCCTCTTCGTGATAGGAGCCGACGCAGGCGTCGATTTCGCCGCGTTCGGCCAAGCCTACGGATCGCGTGTAGGGTTCGGTGCGAATATCCAGCTTGACCCCGGCCGGTTCGAACACCTTGCGCAGCACGTCCCAACCCAGACCATGACCATCGGCGGCGGTGTAGTCCTGCCAGTCCTCACTGGCCAAATGGATGACCGACGGCGCGTGCACGGCTTCCTGCGCGTTGGCCACAGAGCCAAGCAACACAAACAGCAGAAGCATCAGCCAGCGTCGAGCCATCCCTAGTCCCCCTCACTTAACCCCGCGCACTTAACCCTGTTTGGCGGATCAGGCGAAAATCCACACCAGTCCCTGCATCGCCAGCCAGGCGAACACGCCTGCCAGCACGTCGTCGAGCATGATGCCGACGCCGCCATGTACATGCCGGTCGATCCATCGGATCGGCCATGGCTTGAGGATGTCGAAGAAGCGGAACATCAGGAAACCCGCGAGCAACCAGTACCAGCCTTCCGGCACCAGCCACAGGGTGATCCACATCCCGACCATTTCGTCCCAGACGATGCCTTCATGGTCGTGCACTCGCAGATCGTCAGCGACCTTGCCGCACAGCCAGAAGCCGAACAGCATGGTGATGCCGAGCATCAGCCAGTAACCCCAGTCGGGCAACATCTGCCACAACGGAATAAAGGGTAGCGCAACTAACGAACCCCACGTGCCCGGAGCTTTCGGCAAGGTGCCCGAACCGAAACCGAACGCGAGGAAATGCCAGGGATTGCGCCAGACCGACGGCGGAACGAATTCGGCCGGAACCTGTTTCGGGTGATCTGTCACGGTGACTCCTGAAAATGTTGATAACCCCGGATTTGCGGGGTGATGTCCAATCCTTCGCGATCCAGCAGCACCACACCCTGGCCCTGCGCCACTCGCCCGATCACATGGATCGGCCAGCCATCGGCGAGCAATGCCGGCAACTCGACGGACGGTAGGGTAAACGCCAGCACGTAATCATCGCCACCACTCAACGCCGCACGCTTGGCACCGCGCTGACCAAGGAAGGCAACCAGTGCTTCCGACAACGGCACACGCTCGTCCTCGACCTCAAGTCGCACTTTCGATGCCAAGGCAATGTGTCCGCAGTCGGCGAGCAACCCGTCGGAGATATCCAGCGCGGAAGTGGCTTTGCCGCGCAGCGCCTGACCGAGAGCGAGCTGTGGTTGTGGCGACCAGTAATGATTGAGCAGCGGCTCGGCAATCTCAGTGTCGGCCTCGCGCTGGCCGAGCACCAGCGGCAAAGCACCGGCGGCGTTGCCCAGCTCTCCGCCAACACACAGCAAGTCGCCGGGTTGCGCGCCGCTGCGGGTCAGTGCTTGCCCGGCAGGAACGCGACCGAACACGGTCATGGTCAGGCTCAGCGGCCCACGCGTGGTGTCACCGCCGACCAGTGCCACACCGCAGCTCTGCGCCATGCGGTTCAAACCACGGGCGTAGGCTTGCAGCCAATCGGCGGTCACCGTCGGTACAGTCAGGGCAAGGGTGAAGGCGATGGGCGTAGCGCCCATGGCAGCGAGATCGCTGACAGCTACGGCCAGCGAGCGCTGACCCAGCAAAAACGGATCGCAGGGGTCGGCGAAATGCACACCGGCCACCAGCGTATCGGTAGAAACCGCCAGCTGTTCCCCGGGGGGAACCGCCAGCAAGGCGCAGTCGTCGCCGATCCCCAGTGCAACGCCCTCGCCGCCCTGCGCACAAGGCGCGGCGGCGAAGAAATTACGGATCAGCTCAAACTCGCCCATTTGAAGTATCAAGCGCGTTTCAGCGCTTGAACGCCTTCACTTCAGCATCACGCAGGCGCGGGGCCAGCTTGTCGAGCACGCCGTTGACGAACTTGTGACCGTCGGTGGAACCGTAGACTTTCGCCAGTTCGATCCCTTCGTTGATCACCACGCGGTACGGCACGTCGACGCGCTTGAGCAGTTCCCAGGTGGACAGGCGCAGCACACACAGTTCAACCGGGTCCAGCTCTTCGATGGTCAGGTCCAGGCACGGCGTCAACGCAGAGTCGATCTCGGTCAGGCTGGCCGGAACACCGTGCAGGATGTCGTGGAAGTAGCTGGCATCGGCAAAGGTGAAATCGTTGTCGACGCGAAACTGCGCCTCGATTTCGTTCAGCGAAGTACCGGCCATGTGGCGCTGGTACAGCGCTTGAGTCGCCAACTGACGGGCAGCCCGGCGCTTTTCGCTTTTCGAAGGCTTGCCGGCGTCCGCTGGACGTGGATCGCGCGGGTTGAAACGATCGCTTTCGTCGCTAATCACTTGGCCTCCAACTGTGCCAGCAGGCTGACCATTTCCAGAGCGGACAGGGCAGCTTCAGCACCTTTGTTACCGGCCTTGGTGCCGGAACGTTCGATGGCTTGCTCGATGTAATCAACGGTCAGCACGCCGAAAGCGACCGGTACGCCGAACTCCATGGACACCTGGGCCAGGCCCTTGGTGCACTCGCCAGCCACGTATTCGAAGTGCGGAGTGCCGCCACGAATGACCGCGCCCAGGGCGATGATTGCCGCGAACTCGCCCTTCTGAGCGACTTTCTGCGCAACCAGCGGAATTTCGAAGGCGCCAGGTGCGCGGATGATGGAGATGTCGCTTTCGCTCACGCCGTGGCGAACCAGGGCATCAACTGCACCGCTGACCAGGCTTTCAACCACGAAGCTGTTGAAACGGCCTACTACTAGAGCGTAGCGGCCTTTAGGGGCGATGAAGGTACCTTCGATGGTCTTCAGGGTCATTCGTCAGATCTCTTAAAGAGCCGGGACGCGTGTGCTACGCGTCCCTCAGTGATTTATTTGCCGCGAATTCAGGGCCGCAAACAGCCGGTCATTATTCGGAGGGCACGTATTCTACAACTTCCAGATCGAAACCGGATATGGCGTTGAATTTCATTGGTGCCGACATCAAGCGCATTTTTCGTACGCCGAGGTCGCGCAGGATCTGCGAACCGGCACCGACGATGCTGTAAGTGGTCGGTTTTTTCACCGCAGCCTGATCGCCGGTTTCGCGGATGTGCGCCAGCAACACGTCGCCATCGAGCGGGTGACCGAGCAACAGCACCACACCGCTGCCCGCCTCGGCAACCGCAGCCATGGCGGCGCGCAGGCTCCAGCGGCCCGGTTGCTTGACCATCAGCAGGTCGCGCAGCGGGTCCATGTTGTGTACGCGAACCAGCGTCGGCTCTTCGGCGCAGACCGTGCCCAGCGTCAGGGCCATGTGCACGTCGCCTTCCACGGAATCACGATAGGTCACCAGGTTGAATTGGCCCAGTTCGCTGTCCAGTGGCTGCTCGGCAATCCGCTGAACGGTACGTTCGTGGATCATCCGGTAGTGAATCAGGTCGGCGATGGTGCCGATCTTGATGTTGTGTTCGGCAGCGAAAGCTTCCAGCTCAGCGCGACGGGACATAGTGCCGTCGTCGTTCATCACTTCGCAGATCACACCGCTCGGCTCGAAACCGGCCATGCGCGCCAGATCGCACGCAGCTTCGGTGTGGCCGGCACGCGCCAGGGTGCCGCCGGCCTGAGCCATCAGCGGGAAGATGTGGCCCGGGCTGACGATGTCTTCAGCCTTGGCGTCTTTGGCGGCAGCCGCTTGCACGGTGCGCGCGCGGTCAGCGGCGGAGATGCCGGTGGTCACGCCTTCGGCCGCTTCGATGGAAACGGTGAACTTGGTACCGAACCCGGAACCGTTGCGCGGCGCCATCAGAGGCAGCTTCAGCAGTTCGCAGCGCTCGCGGCTCATCGGCATGCAGATCAGGCCACGGGCGTGCTTGGCCATGAAGTTGATGTGCTCGGCCTTGCAGCATTCGGCGGCCATGATCAGGTCGCCTTCGTTCTCGCGGTCTTCGTCATCCATAAGGATGACCATCTTGCCTTGGCGGATGTCTTCAACCAGTTCTTCGATGCTATTGAGCGCCACAAGGCACCCCCTTGAGTCAGGATTTGAGGTAGCCGTTCTGGGCCAGAAAGCTTTCAGTGATGGTGCCGCCGGAGGTTGGCTCTGCAGCCTTGTCACCGAGCAACAGGCGCTCGAGGTAACGCGCCAGCAAGTCGACTTCCAGATTCACCCGGCGACCTGGCTTGTACGACGCCATGATGGTTTCGCTCAGGGTGTGCGGAATGATGGTCAGCATGAATTCGGCGCCATCGACCGCGTTCACGGTCAGGCTGGTGCCATCGACGGTGATCGAGCCTTTATGGGCGATGTACTTGGCCAGGTCTTTTGGCGCGCGGATGCGAAATTCCACAGCGCGGGCATTGTCGGCACGGGAAACGATTTCGCCGACGCCATCAACGTGACCGCTGACCAGATGCCCGCCGAGACGGGTGGTCGGGGTCAGGGCTTTTTCCAGGTTGACCGGGCTGCCGCTTTTCAGGTCATTCATGGCCGTGCAGTCGAGGGTTTCGCGGCTGACGTCTGCCGCGAAGCCGTCGCCCGGCAGTTCAACTGCGGTCAGGCATACGCCGTTGACCGCGATGCTGTCGCCGAGTTTGACGTCGCTCAGGTCGAGCTTGCCGGTTTCGACATGCACGCGCACATCACCGCCCTTGGGGGTCAATGCACGGATACTGCCGATGGATTCAATGATGCCGGTAAACATGGGGTTCTCCTTGAGAACAAGGCCAGCGCAATAGCGATGGCCGGGAATTATACGCTCGCCGAATGGACAGGGATGGCAGTGACTCGCCAGTCATCGCCCACGGCGCGAATTTCGCTGATTTTCAGCTCCGGCGCATCCTTCATATGGGCGAGCGGCCAGTCCAGCAAAGGACGCGCCGTGGAGCCGAGGAACTTGCCGGCAATGAAAATCACAAACTCATCGACCAGCCCGAGCTGAGCAAAAGCCCCCGCCAAGCGCGGACCGGCTTCAACCAGCACTTCGTTGACGTCACGCTTGGCCAACTCAACCAGCAACTGATGCAGATCGACCTGTCCGTCATCACCCGGCACGATCAGGCATTCCGGGCCATTGGCGTATTGCTCTTCGACCGCAACGCAAGTCGCGACCAACGCTGGGCCTGCCTTGAAGAACGGGGCATCCAGCGGCACCCGCAGGCGACCATCAATCAGCACCCGCAATGGCGGACGACTCATGGCCAGTGCGGTTTGCTCGGCATCGAGGCCCAGCTCTTCAGCGCGAACGGTCAACCGCGCGCCGTCGGCCAATACCGTATCGGCACCGGTCAGCACTACGCTGGCCTGCGCGCGCAGTCGCTGCACTGCGGAACGTGCGGCAGGCCCGGTGATCCACTGGCTCTCGCCACTTTCCATCGCCGTGCGACCGTCGAGACTCATCGCCAGTTTGACCCGCACGAACGGCAAGCCGTGTTCCATGCGTTTGAGGAAGCCTTGATTGAGCTTGCGCGCTTCGCTTTCCAGCACGCCGCTTTCGGTGGCGATACCGGCATCCGCCAGTCGCTGCAAACCACGCCCGGCCACTTGCGGATTCGGATCGCGCATCGCCGCAACCACCCGCCCGACACCGGCACTCACCAGCCCATCGGCGCACGGCGGCGTACGCCCATGGTGACTGCAAGGTTCAAGGGTGACGTAAGCGGTCGCGCCCCGGGCCAGTTCACCGGCGGCGCGCAAGGCGTGGACTTCTGCATGAGGTTCGCCGGCGCGTTCATGCCAGCCTTCGCCGACAATCTGCCCGTCCCGCACGATCACGCAGCCAACCCGGGGATTGGGGTGCGTGGTGAAGTGACCTTTGCGCGCCAGTTCCAGCGCACGGGCCATGAAGTGGGCGTCGAGGATCGCCTGCTCGGCGGCAGTGGTCATTCTTTCACCGGTTCGCGGGCGAGGCGGTCGATCTCTTCGCGGAACTCGTTGAGATCCTGAAAGCGCTTGTACACCGAAGCGAAGCGGATATAGGCGACCTCATCAAGCTTTTGCAGCTCGGCCATCACCAGTTCGCCGACCACGAGGGATTTGACCTCGCGCTCGCCAGTGGCGCGCAGCTTGTGCTTGATGTGAACCAGAGAGGATTCGAGGCGCTCGACGCTCACCGGACGTTTCTCCAGGGCGCGCTGCATACCGGCGCGGAGTTTTTCTTCGTCGAACGGCTGGCGGCTGCCATCGGTTTTGATCAGGCGCGGCAACACCAGTTCGGCGGTCTCGAATGTCGTGAAACGTTCGCCGCAGGCCAGGCATTCACGCCGGCGGCGCACCTGTTCGCCCTCGGCGACCTGTCGCGA
>NZ_JBIUXX010000023.1:0-41093 GCF_044744235.1 Pseudomonas sp. NPDC087346 | reverse complement strand
CATGGTGGCTGGCAACAAAAAAAGGGAGGGCCATGGTAGCGCATCCCGGTGGCAAGACAAGCCATAGGGTTTGCGGTATACAGACTGGCATGATCGTTTGATCCATGGATTTCATTTTGCTGGAGCAGCCAATGCCGTTACGTCCGCTCATTTTGCTCAGTCTTTTCAGCCTGCTGGTGGCCTGCGGCAGCGACAAACCCAAGCCGCAGCCGCCAACCCCGGGCCCGGCGCCGCAACAGGCGCAGAAAAAAGCCAAAGAGGCCGCTGATCTTGGCCCGCTGCCGGCCTATCAGCGTGAACTGAGCGGTACCTTGCAAGGCGTGCCGGCCGGCGCCGAAGTCGAACTGGCGTTGCTGGTGATCGATGAAAAGGATCGCCCGCAGCAATTGCTCGCCAGTTCCAGCCTGATCGGCAATAACCAGATTCTGCCGTTCCGTCTGCGTTTCAACCCGGAAGCCTTTCCGGCCGGGGCCCGTGTTGAATTGCGTGGCCGCGCCAGCCAGTCCGGCCAGTTGATCCTGCATCTGCCGTCGCAGGCCATCACTCAGCCGACCACCCAGGCGCTGGGACAACTGCAATTCGTCAAAGCACCATGAATGCACCGTTCGACCTGCAACAGGCATTAGGTGAATTGCTCGGCGATGCCCGGCTGGTGGCTTGCCCGCTGCCGGACACCGATCTGAAGCTGTGGCTGATCGACGGCGACAACATGGATCGCGCCTTCAGCCCCGATGAAACCCGGCGGATTCTGCACGAACCGCCGTACTGGAGTTTCTGCTGGGCCAGCGGCCTGGCGGTGGCGCGCTATCTGGCGCAATTTCCCGAGTGGGTCCGGGGCAAGCGAGTGCTGGATTTCGGCGCCGGTTCCGGGATCGCCGGGATTGCTGCGGTGAAGGCCGGTGCGCTGGAGGTGGTGGCGTGCGATCTGGACCCACTGGCGATTGCCGCGTGCCGGGCGAATGCCGAACTCAATGATGTGCAGATGGGTTATTCGACGGATTTCTTCGCCGAGGCGGATCGCTTTGATCTGATCCTGGTGGCGGACGTGCTGTATGACCGAGAGAATTTGCCATTGCTGGATGCTTTCCTCAGCCGAGGCCGGGAAGCGTTGGTGGCGGATTCGCGGGTACGGGATTTTCGTCACCCGTTGTATCGGCGCATTGAAATGCTTGAGGCGATGACGTTGCCGGATCTGGCGGAGCCGGAAGAGTTTCGCTATGTCAGCCTCTACCATGCGCGGCGTTAGCTGAAAGCATCGCCAGCAGGCTGGCTCCCACATTGGATCTGTGTCGTTTACAAATCCCCTGTGGGAGCCAGCCCTGCTGGCGAAGGCGTCCTGCCTGGCGACACCCCTCTCAAACCTGCGCCGCTTCCGGCCACACCCCGCCAAGCCGTATAGTTGCCCCATCCACGCTTTTACGAGATCCCCCATGAGTCAGCAAACGCCGTACATTTTCGACGCCACGACGGCCGATTTCGACCAGTCGGTGATCGAGGCCTCTTTCCAAAAACCGGTGCTGGTGGATTTCTGGGCCGAATGGTGTGCGCCGTGCAAGGCGCTGATGCCGATGCTGCAAACCATCGCCGAGAGCTATCAGGGTGAATTGCTGCTGGCCAAGGTCAATTGCGACGTCGAGCCGGACATCGTTTCGCGCTTCGGCATCCGCAGCCTGCCGACCGTGGTGCTGTTCAAGGACGGTCAACCGGTGGACGGTTTTGCCGGCGCACAACCGGAATCCGCCGTGCGCGCCCTGCTCGAGCCGCATGTGCAGATGCCGCCGCCAGTCGCTGCCGATCCGTTCGAACAGGCGCAGGCGCTGTTCGATGACGGCCGCTATGCGGATGCAGAAGCCACGCTGGTGGTGCTGCTCAATGAAGACAACACCAACGCCAAAGCACTGATCCTTTATGCCCGCTGCCTCACAGAGCGCGGTGAACTGGGCGAAGCGCAAGCCGTGCTTGATGCGGTCAAAAGCGATGAGGACAAAGCCGCGCTGGCCGGGGCCAAGGCGCAGATCAAGTTCCTCGGTCTGGCCAAGGATCTGCCGGACGCCGCCGACCTGAAAAGCCGTCTGGCGCAAAACCCGCAAGACGATGAAGCGCTGTATCAACTGGCGATCCAGCAACTGGCCCGCCAGCAATACGAAGCGGCGCTGGACGCGTTGCTCAAGCTGTTCATCCGCAATCGCAGCTACAGCGAAGGCTTGCCGCACAAAACTCTGCTGCAGGTGTTTGAGCTGTTGGGCAATGATCATCCGCTGGTGACGGTGTATCGACGCAAGTTGTTTGCGGCGCTTTATTAAGAAGATCAAAAGATCGCAGCGTGCCGCAGCTCCTACCTTGGAATGCATTCCCCTGTAGGAAGCTGCGATCTTTTGCTGTCTATTCGATCCAGCTGTAGAGCGGCGTATCCCCACCACTGGCGACTTTGACCTGCGTCGAATGGCGCAGGCGCACCAGCAAGCGCTTGCCCGCTGCCGCACTGCCGGTCAGTCCTTCAAGCTGTTCCAGCAGATCCGGGCCGCTGAGTTGCCCGGCCTTGCGCAACAGATCCTTGGCAACCTGCCACAACGCATCGTCCTGATTCAGCTGTTTCGCCGCTGGCGCCGCAACGGCTTCAGCTTGAGCGGTCGGCGTCTGCGCACCCAGTGCCGAACCGAGCCGCGCCCAATCGCTGTCATCCAGCTCTAAAGTCAAATCCACCGGCAAGTCACCGACGGTTCCGCGTATCCGCAACATTAGCTTCGCTCCTGCACATTTCTGACCTGCATGCTCCCATGGGACTTGTGCAACGCCAAGCAGGCGGGCAAACTCTGCGCACTTTCGTTATAAGATTACATAACAAACTCTTCACTTTACTTCCCGGAGACCGCCATGCGTCGTCTGCTGCTCGCTTTGCCGTTTGCCCTGTTGCCGCTGGCCATCGCCCACGCCGCCGATGAACACGACCATGACCATGAACACGGCAGCCTCGGCGCCCACGAACATGGCGTCGGCCGCCTCAACGCGGCGCTCGACGGTCAGACTCTGGAACTGGAGCTGGAGAGCCCGGCGATGAACCTGGTGGGTTTCGAACACGCCGCCGCCAGCGATGCCGACAAAGCCAAGGTCGCCGCTGCCCGCGCCCAACTCGAGAAGCCTCTGACGCTGTTCAACCTGCCTGCCGCTGCCGGCTGCAAAGTATCCAGCCAGGAACTGCAAAGCCCATTGTTCGGCGACAAGCCGGATGCCGACGATCATGACGATGATGACCACGACCAACCGGCCAAGGCTGGTGAAGAGCATCACCACGAGCACAGCGAAATCCATGCGCACTACCAATTCACCTGCGCCGCTCCGGGTGCGCTGAAGACGCTGGATCTGGCGAACATCTTCAATACCTTCCCGGCGACCCAGAAAATTCAGGTACAACTGATCGGCCCGAGCGGTCAGCAAGGTACGGAAGTCACGGCCAAGGCTGCTGCCCTGAAGTTCTAAACTCACTGAAGATCCCTGTAGGAGCTGCCGAAGGCTGCGATCTTTTGACTTTGTTTTAAAAGCAAGATCAAAAGATCGCAGCCTTCGGCAGCTCCTACAGGGTTTTGTGCTCAACCAAGAAATCGGCGCCATGACTCAAGCACTCATCGAACTGTCCGACCTGGGCTTCAGTTGGCCCGGTCACCCACAGCTGCTGGACATCCCGGCGTTTCGCCTCGAACCTGGCGAAACCCTGTTTCTCAAAGGCCCCAGCGGCAGTGGCAAGACCACCCTGCTCGGCTTGCTCGGCGGCGTGCAGAAACCGGATCGCGGCAGCATCCGCCTGCTCGGCCAGGAGTTGACCGAACTCTCCGCCGGCGCCCGCGATACTTTCCGCGTCGATCACACCGGCTACATCTTCCAGCAGTTCAACCTGCTGCCGTTTCTCTCGGTACGCGAGAACGTCGAACTGCCTTGCCACTTCTCGAAGCTGCGCGCCCAGCGCGCCAAACAGCGCCACGGCAGTGTCGATCAAGCCGCCGCCACCCTGCTCGCCCATTTGGGCCTGAAGGACGAAAGCATCCTCAGCCGCCGCGCCGACTCGCTGTCGATCGGTCAGCAGCAACGCGTCGCTGCCGCGCGGGCGTTGATCGGCCAACCGGAACTGGTGATCGCCGACGAACCGACCTCGGCGCTGGATTACGACGCTCGGGAAAACTTCATTCGGCTGTTGTTCGCCGAATGCCGCGAGGCCGGATCGAGCCTGTTGTTCGTCAGCCATGACCAGAGCCTCGCGCCGCTGTTCGACCGTCATCTGTCCCTGGCCGAGCTCAATCGCGCCGCCACGTCTGCCGAGGTCTGAGATGTATTTGTTCCGTCTGGCCATGGCCAGCCTGGCTAACCGCCGCTTCACCGCCCTGCTCACCGCATTCGCCATCGCCCTGTCGGTGTGCCTGCTGCTCGCCGTCGAACGGGTGCGCACCGAGGCCAAAGCCAGTTTCGCCAGCACCATCAGCGGCACCGACCTGATCGTCGGCGCGCGCTCGGGCTCGGTGAACCTGCTGCTGTACTCGGTGTTTCGCATCGGCAACGCCACCAACAACATCCGCTGGGACAGCTTCGAACACTTCGCCGCCAACCCGAAAGTGAAGTGGGCGATCCCGATGTCCCTCGGCGACTCCCATCGCGGCTACCGCGTGATGGGTACCACCGAAGCCTATTTCGAGCATTACCAGTACGGTCGCCAGCAACATCTGGAACTGGCCGACGGTCGCCCTTTCGCCACCGATCCGTTCGAAGTGGTGCTCGGCGCCGAAGTCGCCGATGCGCTGCACTACAAACTTGGCGACAAACTGGTGCTGGCCCACGGCGTGGCAGTGATCAGTCTGGTCAAACACGATGACAAGCCGTTCACCGTGGTCGGCATTCTCAAGCGCACCGGCACCCCGGTGGATCGCACGTTGCACATCAGCCTCGGCGGCATGGAAGCGATCCACATTGACTGGCACAACGGCGTGCCAGCGCAGGGCAAAGGCCGGATCAGCGCTGATCAGGCGCGCAACATGGACCTGACGCCGCAAGCGATTACCGCGTTCATGCTTGGCCTCAACAGCAAGATTTCCACCTTCGCCCTGCAACGCGAGATCAACGAGTTCCGTGGCGAACCGATGCTGGCGATTCTGCCGGGCGTGGCGTTGCAGGAACTGTGGAGCCTGATGAGCACCGCCGAAAAAGCCCTGTTCGTGGTCTCGCTGTTCGTGGTGTTGACCGGGTTGATCGGCATGCTCACAGCGATTCTCACCAGCCTCAACGAACGTCGCCGCGAAATGGCGATTCTGCGTTCGGTTGGCGCCCGGCCGTGGCACATCGCGAGTCTGTTGATACTGGAAGCCTTCGCCTTGGCGCTGACCGGTGTCATCGCCGGGCTGGCGCTGCTGTACATCGGCATTGCTGCTGCGCAGGGTTACGTGCAGGCCAACTACGGTCTGTTTCTGCCGCTGGCCTGGCCGAGCGAGTATGAATGGACGCTGCTCGGTGGCATTCTGGCAGCCGCGCTGCTGATGGGTAGCGTGCCGGCCTGGCGTGCGTATCGCCAGTCGTTGGCCGACGGCTTGTCGATCCGTTTATGAGGATGTTCACCATGCCCCGCGCTGTACTCGCGCTGTTATTGCTGGTCGCCCTGCCCGTGTGGGCAGCGGCGCCGAAAGATCTGACCTGGTCGGAAATGATCCCGCCGGACGCCGCCCCCGAAGTGCCGAACATGACGCCGCTGCACGACATGTCGAAGATGGGCGATGCGCTGTCCGCCGAAGCCGCCCCGGCCGCGAAACAGGACCTGCCCGATGCGCCGGTAGTGCAGAGCCTCGACGGGCAGAACATTCGCCTGCCGGGTTACATCGTGCCCCTGGAAGTCAGCGAAGAAGGCCGCACCACGGACTTCTTGCTGGTGCCGTATTTCGGCGCCTGCATCCACGTGCCGCCACCGCCGTCGAACCAGATCGTGCATGTGAAAAGCGAAGTCGGCGTGAA
The DNA here is from genome assembly GCF_044744235.1 of Pseudomonas sp. NPDC087346. Taxonomy (NCBI): domain Bacteria; kingdom Pseudomonadati; phylum Pseudomonadota; class Gammaproteobacteria; order Pseudomonadales; family Pseudomonadaceae; genus Pseudomonas; species Pseudomonas sp. NPDC087346. The sequence goes on along the minus strand of NZ_JBIUXX010000023.1, from coordinate 35,108 downwards.
GCTCGATGAGCTGTATCAGCCGTACTGGGTTGAAGGGCCGTTGCAGGTCAAGGCGTCCAGCAGTGAACTGGCGGATGCCGGGTATCAGATGGAGGCGGACAAGATTTATGTGTATGAACTGCAGGAGTGAATCTGTCGGTTCTGTGTTGTTTGATCGATTGTCATCGCTAGCAGGCTAGCTCCCACAGGGGATTTGGGTTCAGACACAGATCCATTGTGGGAGCCAGCCTGCTGGCGATGGGGCCGGCAAAGGTTCCACAAAACCTGCAGGGATGAGTGTTTCATTGAGCTGAGTCAAAAGACCGTATCAGTTGGCTTCGTACCATAGGACATCAGAAATTTTTAACGTCCTCTGGAGCCCTCATGAACAAGTCCTTGCTCAGCGCCTCGCTGTTTGCCCTTGCGCTCGCAGCCCCTCTCGCCCACGCCCACGAAGCCGGTGACATCCTCATCCGCGCCGGTGCGATCACCGTCAACCCGAAGGCCGACAGCTCCAACGTCAAGGTCGATCAGGGTCCGTTGAGCGGCACCAATCTGGGCGGCAAGGCGACCATGAGCAGCGACACCCAACTGGGTCTCAACTTCGCTTACATGCTCACCAACAACATCGGTATCGAGTTGCTGGCGGCCACTCCGTTCGAGCATGACGTGAAAATCAAAGGCACCGCGCTGCCAGCTGCCAACGGCAAACTCGGTACCCTGAAACACCTGCCGCCAACCCTCAGCGTCGTGTACTACCCGCTGGATTCGAAATCGCCGTTCCAGCCCTACGTCGGCGGCGGTATCAACTACACCTGGATCTACGACGAGCACGTCGGCAGCGAAGCGCAGGCCAACGGCTTCAGCAACTTCAAGGCGAAAAACTCCTGGGGCCTGGCATGGCAGGTCGGTGCCGACTACATGCTGACCGACAACATCATGCTCAACGCCCAGGTGCGCTACATCGACATCGATACCCGCGCTACTGTCGACAACAACGCCGTGGCCCAGGGCACTCGGGCCAAAGTGAATGTTGATGTCGATCCATTTGTGTACATGGTCGGTCTGGGCTACAAGTTCTAAGGAACATTCGCGTGGTGGTGAATGAGGCTTTGGGTGAGCAGGCTTGATACTGACGACGACTGCAATGCAGTCGAACGGGGGATAAATCCCCTCGCCACAGGGATAGCGACAAATTCCGGCCGTGAAAAAGGCGCCTGTCAAAAGGCGCCTTTTTCATGCCTGCGAAAAGCCTATTTTTTGCCGAGCAGTCGCGCCAACCCGACGCTCATCGGCGTTTCCTGTGGCAGTTCGAAGCGCTCGATCAAGCGACTGTTGTTCGCCCGCGAATGGCGGATGTCACCGGAGCGTGCCGGACCATAACTGATCGGCGGCAACTCACCGACTACCGCACGCAGCGACTCAAGCATCTGCTTGAGATTCGTCGCCTTGTTCCAGCCGACATTGACCGCGCCGATTTGCACTTCAGGCTTTTCCAGCGCCTGAACCAGAATCTGCACCAGATCTTCGACGTAGAGGAAATCACGCGTCTGTTCGCCGTCACCAAATACCGTGATCGGCAAGCCCTTCTGCGCGCGTTCGCTGAAAATGCTGATCACCCCGGAGTACGGCGAGGACGGATCCTGTCGTGGGCCGAAGATGTTGAAGAAGCGGAAAATCACCGGTTCCAGCGCGTGCTGGCGACGGTAGAAATCGAAGTAATGCTCACCGGCCAGTTTGTCCGAGGCATACGGCGTCAGCGGTGCTTTGGGCGTGTCCTCGTCAATCGACGCGCCTTCGCCGTTGTTGCCGTACACCGCCGCGCTCGAAGCGAACAGCACACGCTTGACCCCGGCCTGGCGCATGGCTTCGCAGACATTCAAGGTGCCGATGAAATTGCTCTGGTGCGTCTTCACCGGATCGTCCACCGATGCCTGCACCGAAGCCACGGCAGCCAAGTGTGCAACGGCGCTGCAACCGAGCATCGCCCGCGCCACCAGCGCAGCATCGGCAACATCACCGACGATCAGTTCGACCTTGGGATTGTCCAGCGGCAGGTTGCTGCGTTTGCCGGTCGACAGATCATCAAGAATCCGTACCGAATGACCATTGGCCAGCAACGCGTCGGTCAGGTGCGAACCGATGAAACCGGCACCGCCGGTGATTAAAACAGGACCATCAACCATGACGATAAAACCTATCCAGTAAGCCCGGGAGTGCGGCGCGCCAGGCGCGCGGTTTGATCCCGAATGTGTGCAGAATTTTCTTGCAGGCGAGCACCGCGTGTTGCGGTTCTTCGGCGGCGTCCGGACGCGCGGCGTGAGCCTGGGCGGTCGGTGCTTCAATGGCCAGCTCATGCAGGCTGCGCGCTTCGGTGAGAATTGCCTGTCCCAGCGCCAGCGGTGTGGTCGCTTCGTGGCCGGCGTAGTGGTAAGTGCCCCACAACGGCGCCGCGCAATCGAGTTGCTTGAGCACCGAGATGATCACTCGCGCCGCATCGTCGACCGGGGTCGGATTGCCCCGGCGATCATCGGCCAGCAACAGTTCGTCCGGCTGTTCGGCGCGAGCGAGGAAACGCCCGAGCGTACCGTCGGCGCTGTCGTCGAGCAGCCAGCCGAAACGCAACAGCACATGCTGCGGGCACGTCGCACGCACGCTTTGCTCGATGCGCCACAACGCCTGACCACGCAGGCCAAGTGGCACCGGTTCATCTTTTTCGCTGTAAGCGGTCGCGCGCGAGCCGTCGAACACCCGATAACTGGAAGGCTGCACCAGGACGATGTTGTGATGCTGGCACAGTTCGGCCAGACGCTCGATGGCGCGTTCTTGCCCGGCCAGACGGCTTTCGCTGACCGTCTCGGCCTGGAACCAGTCGAAATAGTAGGCAAGGTTGATCAACGCATCGGGACGGGTGTCGTCGAGCAGTTGCGTCAGGCTCGCGGCATCCCAGCCGTCTTCGGGCGGGCGGGGGGCGAGGAAACCGATGTCTTCTTCCGCACCGAGGCGAATCAGCGCCTGCCCAAGGGCATTTCCGCCGCCCAGTAACATAAGGCGCATTCGCATAAAGTCAGCAGGCCCAGTCTGGTTGGAACGATGGCTTTGGCGACAGCGCTTGTGGCGCCATCGTCGATAATTGCCGGAATCGTTGCATTTTGCGGGTTTAGTGCGCAACCGTCACCCGTAAAGTATCGATATCCGGGATTTGTAACATGGCGACTGGCCCCATCGCTGGCAAGCCAGCTCCCACAGGGATTGCGCTGCATACAAAACCTGTGGGAGCTGGCTGCCAGCGATGAGGCCCTGAAGGTCACTCGAGATCCCCAGCGGTACTTGCAGCTCCCACAGGGATTGCGCTGCATACAAAACCTGTGGGAGCTGGCTTGCCAGCGATGAGGCCCTGAAGGTCACTCGAGATCCCCAGCGGTACTTGCATCTCCCACAGGGATTGCGCTGCATACAAAACCTGTGGGAGCTGGCTTGCCAGCGATGAGGCCCTGAAGGTCACACGAGATCCCCAGCGGTACTTGCATCTCCCACAGGGATTGCGCTGCATACAAAACCTGTGGGAGCTGGCTGCCAGCGATGAGGCCCTGAAGGTCACACGAGATCCCCAGCGGTACTTGCATCTTCAAGCCTGCGCCCGCATAACTTAAGCCATGAATCTGCCCATCCCCAAGGACGTGGCCCTGGCAGGCTTTCACCCTGCCGTCAGCGCCTGGTTCAACAACACATTCCCGACGGTCACCGCCGCCCAGGCCCGCGCATGGCCGTTGATCCGCCAGCGTCGCTCGACATTGATCGCCGCGCCCACCGGTTCCGGTAAAACCCTCACCGCGTTCCTCGCGGTACTCGACGACCTTGTCCACCGTGGTCTGGAAAGCGCCGAAGGCTTGCCCGACGAAACCCTGGTGGTCTACGTCTCGCCGCTCAAGGCGTTGTCCAACGATATCCAGATCAACCTGCAAAATCCCCTCGCCGGCATCACCGAACAGTTGCGCCAGATGAACCTGCCGCCGCTGGAAATCAGCACAGCCGTACGCACCGGCGACACCCCGCAGAAAGACCGCGCGGCCATGCGTAAAACCGCGCCGCACATTTTGGTGACCACGCCGGAATCGCTCTATGTGCTGCTCGGCTCCGAGTCCGGACGGAAAATGCTTGGCACCACGCGCACGGTGATCATCGACGAAATCCATGCCGTCGCCGCCAGCAAACGCGGCACTCACCTGGCGCTGAGCCTGGAACGCTTGCAGGCGCTGTGCACAGAACCGCTGACGCGCATCGGTCTCTCGGCCACGCAAAAGCCAATTGAAGCGGTGGCGCGGTTTCTGGTTGGCGTCGATCGCCCATGCGAGATCATCGACATCGGCCACGCCCGCCCACGGGACCTGGGAATCGAAGTGCCACCAGTGCCGTTATCCGCCGTGATGGCCAATGACGTCTGGGAACTGGTCTACGATCGCCTCGCCGAACTGGCCCGCGAGCACCGCACCACGCTGATTTTCGTCAACACCCGACGCCTCGCCGAACGCTTGAGCCGACACCTCAGCGAACGCCTCGGCAAACACGCGGTAGCGGCGCACCACGGCAGTCTGGCCAAGGAATTCCGCCTCGACGCCGAGCAAAGGCTCAAGCGCGGCGAACTGCAAGTGCTGATCGCCACTGCGTCGCTGGAGCTAGGGATCGATATCGGCGAAGTCGATCTGGTCTGCCAGATCGCCTCACCGCGTTCGATCGCCGGATTTCTGCAAAGAGTCGGCCGCTCCGGGCACCAGGTCGGCGGAACGCCCAAAGGCCGATTGTTTGCGACCACCCGTGATGACCTGATCGAATGCGCCGCCCTGCTCGACTGCGTGCGGCGCGGCGAACTCGACACCTTGCACATTCCCGTCGCACCGCTGGACGTTCTCGCGCAGCAGATCATCGCCGAAGTCAGTTGCCGGGAATGGTCGGAAGACGCGCTGCTGGCGACGTTCCGCAAGGCCTCGCCGTACCGAGATATCGACGAAAAACATTATCAGGCGCTGCTACAGATGCTCGCCGAAGGCTACAACGGACGGCAGGGAATACGCAGCGCCTATCTGCATCGTGATGCGGTCAGCCGCACCTTGCGCGGCCGGCGCGGCGCACAACTGGCCGCCGTGACCAGCGGCGGCACCATCCCCGACAACGCCGACTACAGCGTGCTGCTCGAACCTCAGGGCTTGAACATCGGCAGCGTCAACGAAGACTTCGCCGTGGAAAGCATTGCCGGCGATGTGTTCCAGCTCGGCAATACCTCCTACCGGATTTTGCGCGTCGAGACCGGTAAGGTCCGGGTCGAGGACGCGCATGGACAGCCGCCGACCATCCCGTTCTGGCTCGGTGAAGCGCCGGGGCGCAGCGCGGAATTGTCATCCGCCGTGGCGCGCCTGCAAGCGCAACTTGATGAGCTGCTCGGCGCCAGCCCCGGCAATCTGCAACCGGCGCTCGACTGGTTGACCACGACCCTCGGCCTCAATCTGGCCAGCGCCGAACAACTGGTCGAATATCTCGCCCGCGCACGCCAGACACTCGGCGCCCTGCCCTCGCAGGACACGTTGCTGATGGAACGATTTTTCGACGAGTCCGGCGGCACGCAACTGATCATTCATTCGCCATTCGGCAGCCGGATCAATCGCGCCTGGGGCCTGGCCTTGCGCAAGCGCTTTTGCCGCACCTTCAACTTCGAATTGCAGGCGGCCGCCAGCGAAGACGCGATTGTGCTGTCGCTCTCCACCAGCCACAGTTTTGAACTCGATGAAGTCTGGCGTTATCTGCACAGCAACAGCGCCGAGCACATCCTGATTCAGGCGATTCTCGATGCACCGCTGTTCGGTGTGCGCTGGCGCTGGAACGCCGGGGTGGCGCTGGCCTTGCCGCGTTTTACTGGCGGACGCAAAGTCGCGCCACAAATCCAGCGGATGAAAAGCGAGGACCTGATCGCCAGCGTCTTTCCGGACCAGATCGCCTGCCTGGAAAACCTCGCCGGCGAACGTGAAATCCCCGACCATCCCTTGGTTGAACAGACCCTCGACGATTGCCTGCACGAGGCGATGGACAGCGAAGGCTGGCTCGAGCTGTTGCGGCGCATGGAACGTGGCGAAGTGCGTTTGATCAGCCGCGACTTACCGGCACCCTCGCCGCTCGCCGCAGAGATTCTCAGCGCCCGGCCCTACACCTTTCTCGACGACGCACCGCTGGAAGAACGCCGCACACAAGCGGTGATCAATCGGCGCTGGAGCGATCCGCAATCCACTGATGATCTCGGCGCCCTCGACGCCGACGCCATCGCGGCCGTGCGTGAAGAGGCCTGGCCGGCGCCGGGCAATCTCGATGAAATGCACGAGGCGCTGATGAGTCTGGCGTGCATCAGCGATGCCGAAATGCAGGCCAATCCGCAGTGGAGCGAATGGCTGAAAACCCTCGCTGAAGGTGGGCGCGCCTGCCGCTTGCAGATTGATCCTGAGCATTCACTTTGGCTCGCACGCGAGCGGCTGAGTTGCCTGCAAGCACTTTATCCACAGGCCCGCGTACAACCGACGCTGGAAGCGCTACCCGGTTTCGATGAGGTCTGGTCTGGCGAAGACGCCCTGGTCGAGGTGATTCGCGCACGCCTCGGCGCCTTCGGCCCGCTGCCGTTGCAAGCCATTGCCGAGCCGCTCGCGCTACCTGCGAATCAAGTAACCCAAGCCCTCGCCCAACTGGAACGCGAGGGTTATGTGCTGCGCGGCCAATTCACTCCGGGGCTGAACATCGAGCAATGGTGCGAGCGGCATCTTTTGGCGCGAATCCATCGCTACACGGTCAAGCGCCTGCGCCGGGAAATCGAACCGGTGGCGTTGCAGGATTTCATGCGTTTTCTGTTCGACTGGCAGCATCTGACACCCGCAACACGCGGTCAGGGCAGTGCCGTGTTGCCGGCGATTATCGGCCAGTTCGAAGGTTATCCGGCGGCGGCTTCGGCGTGGGACAGCGATATTCTTCCGGCGCGGCTCAAGGACTATTCGCCGAGCTGGCTGGATGATCTGTGCCGCAACGGCAAACTGGTGTGGACGCGCCTCAGCGCCCGGCAAAAAGTCAGCGGCACCGCGTTGCGCAGCACACCGATTGTGCTGCTGCCCCGAGCCATGGTCGGATTGTGGAGTGCGCTGGCCGAGCAGACGCCGGTCAGCGAGTTGTCAGCGAAAACCCGGAAGGTGTTCGAGGCGCTGAGTCAGCACGGCGCGTTGTTTTTTGATGAGCTAATTCACGAGGCGCACCTACTGCGCTCGGAACTGGAAATCGCCTTGCAGGAATTGGTCGGTGCCGGGCTGGTCAACGCCGATAGTTTCGCCGGGCTGCGGGCACTGATCACCCCGGCGAGCAAGCGCCAGCAACGCAGCAGTCGACGTGGACGCGGGGCGTTTGTCGGTGGCATGGATGACGCCGGACGCTGGGCGCTGCTGCGGCGTGGGCCGGCGCCGCTGGCCAAGGATTCGTCAGAGGCGCTGGAACATATCGCCATGACCTTGCTGCGCCGCTATGGCGTGGTGTTCTGGCGTTTGCTGGAGCGTGAGGCTGACTGGCTGCCGAGTTGGCGTGAATTACTGCGCACGCTGCATCGACTGGAAGCACGCGGCGAGATTCGTGGCGGGCGGTTTGTCAGTGGTCTGGCGGGGGAACAATTTGCGCTGCCGGAAGCGATTCCGTTGCTGCGCGAAGTACGTCGGCGGCCGCATGATGGAAGCCTGATTGCGGTGTGCGGGGTCGATCCATTGAATCTGGCCGGGACGTTGTTGCCGGGGACGAAAGTGCCGGCGCTGGCGAGTAATCGGCTGGTGTACCGGGACGGGATTCCGGTGGCGGCGGAGATTGCCGGCAAACCGCAGTTCTGGGGGGATCTGGAGCCCGAAGTCTTGACGAATGTGCGGGACAAACTGATCCGGCATTGATGTTGTCTGATCTCGCTTCATCGCGAGCAGGCTCACTCCTACATTTTGAAATGCGTTCCCCTGTAGGAGTGAGCCTGCTCGCGATAAGGCCGGCAAGCCCACCACAAAATCTCCTGCTAAGTCCGGGTCTGCTCAGGCAACACGACCGACGAATGCTCCGGCGCCACCTCATCCTCCTGCCGCTTCGGCAACAAAACCTGCTGTGGATAAGTCTGCGCGAAATGCACCGACGGGCTGTTATCCACAAGCTTTTTCAAGCGCTGATTGAACGCCCGGCTCACCGCATATTGCCCACCCGACACCGTGCGGAACTGCGCTGTCAGCACCACGCCATTCAGATCCATCTTGTCCACGCCAAACACATCCAGCGCCCCTTGCAGGTTGTATTTGAGGAACGGGTCTTCGCGGATTGAATCACCGGTCTCGCGGATCAATTCAATGGCCTTGTCGACGTCCGTGTCGTAAGTGAACTGCACCGAGAAAAACGCATAAGCAAATTGCCGCGACTGGTTGGTGACAGCCTTGATCTGCCCGAACGGCACCGAGTGCACAAAACCCTTGCCGTCACGCAGGCGCAGCGTACGAATGGTCAGGCCCTCGACGGTGCCGGCGTGCCCGGAGTCGAGTACCACCCAGTCGCCAATCGACAGCGTGTCCTCGATGATGATGAACAGCCCGGTGATAACGTCCTGAACCAGTTGCTGCGAACCGAAACCAATCGCCAGACCGACCACCCCGGCACCCGCCAGCAACGGCGCAACGTTGATCCCCAGATTGGCCATGGTGGTGATTGCGCAGATCACCACCAAAATGATTTTGATCGCATTGCGCAGCAGCGGCAGGATGGTTTTCACCCGCGTACTGGGCTGGCGCGCTCCACGTTTACTGACCGGTGGTTTCAACGCTTCCTGAATCGCCGTGTCGAGCACCACCCATAACAGCCACGTCACCAGAAAGATCAGGCCGATACGACTGAGTGAATCGCTGATCGCCCGTCCGACCGTGCTGCTCTGGGCGAAGTCGATCAGCGACACGCCCCAGATCCGCCCGAGAATATCGATGAAAGCAATCGCGATGACGATCCGCAACAAGGCATGCAACAGGCTGAGAAAACGTTCCTTGTAGGCGCTGCTGCGCTGGATCGCCTCGGCTTTGCGCGACTTGAACAGATGCTGGAGGACGGTGCTGAGAAACACGGTACCGATCAACAACACCGTGGTGAACAACGCACAGCGCAGTGCTTTCTGGTTGTCCTCACCGATGCCGATCAGATTGACTGCCGAGACCAGCACCATCAGCACAATCGGCCAATACCAGAGCCCGGAAAAAATCCGCAGCGACTCCTGCAATGACGGCTGTTTCAAGCGCTGCGCCAGCGGGCGGTTGCGGATCAGGTGCGCCACTGGCCGACGCAGGCGGATCACCAATAAGCCGAAGATGATCGACGCCGTCAGTCCGGTGAACACCGCAACGCTGCTGGTGATATTACCGCCCAGTTGTCGGGCGATCTGCGGACTGGTGAGGGCGTCGCTAAGGGCGGCGAGGAAGCCGATCAGGAACAGCGGTCGTGGACAGTAATCGCGGATGATGCGTGCAGCCGGCCGTTTGTGCCCGACGTTGAACATCACCACCACGCACAACAACATCGAGGTGGAGAAAATCCCGCTGCTGGTGGCATAGGCAAAACACAGCGCCAGCGCTCGACCGACCGAGGCCTCAAGAAAGTGGCTGACATACAGGGTCAATGGCAGGCAGATCAGCGCGGGCAGCGTGTAGGGCAGCAAATAGCCGAGCAAGTCCTGACTACGCTGGCGAGTGCGCAGCCAGCGGCCTTCGCGCAGACGCTTGGCCAACAGACTGCCGAGCACCGTGAGCACGGCGAACGTGCCGAGCCATACGCCGGAGAGCATCAGGAAATCGCCAGCAACGCTCCAGCCCGAGCGGTCCGAAGGTTGGTTGACCAGTCTGTCGACTTCGTCTGCGGCGCGGTCGGCACGCAGGCGCCAGGCATCGACCAGATGCTCGTTGAGATCGAGTTTGTCCTGCACGTCGTCGATGCTCGAACTGATGGCGCCGAGCAGACCGCCCTGGACGATGGGCTCCGGCTCCGCCGCTTTAGTGCTGGCCGCCGGGAGGCCCGGCAATGCGGCGGCTTCTAGCTCGTTGGCGCCGAGAAACAACAATGCTCCCAGCAGAATCACGATCCTGAACTTGATCAAAACTCCGATCTCCCTTGGCTGAACCTGTAAGGAACTGATCGGTAAATGCCCGGCAAGTTCGGTTTTCACCTGATTTGCGTGCCGAACATTGGCTCCCGTGGCGAGGGGATTTATCCCCGTTCGGCTGCGCAGCAGTCGTCAACCGAACAACCGATATGCCAGAGAAGCAGGCGGGCTCTGGTATTGGGGTCGCTTCGCAACCCAACGGGGATAAATCCCCTCGCCACAAAATCTCCTCACCACAGGACTCGGTGTTGCAGCCGGGATCTTTGCGCCCAAGGCAAATATCAAATGCCCACCCCTATATTTTTCCGCCCCCACCAAACCCCGACACTGCGCTCCATCCAATCTACTCACCCCAGGAGTGCCGTCATGCCCATTGCCCTGCTCGCGCTGACCCTCAGCGCTTTCGCCATCGGGACGACCGAGTTCGTCATCGTTGGCCTGCTTCCCACCATTGGCGCCGATCTCGGCGTCAGCCTGCCCTCCGCCGGGCTGCTGGTCAGTCTCTATGCGCTGGGCGTTGCCATCGGCGCGCCGGTGTTGACCGCCCTCACCGGCAAAGTCCCACGCAAACTTCTGCTGCTGTCGCTGATGGTGTTGTTCACCCTCGGTAACTTGCTGGCCTGGCTCGCGCCAAGTTATGAATCGCTGGTGCTGGCGCGGATCGTCACTGGTCTCGCCCACGGCGTGTTTTTCTCGATCGGCTCGACCATCGCCACCAGTCTGGTGCCCAAGGAAAAAGCCGCCAGCGCGATTGCGATCATGTTCACCGGCCTGACCGTGGCGCTGGTCACCGGCGTGCCGCTGGGTACGTTTATCGGTCAGCATTTCGGCTGGCGTGAAACCTTCCTCGCCGTGTCGGCGCTGGGTGTGATCGCGTTCATCGGCAGCCTGATCTACGTACCGAAAAACATCGCCCACAGCAAACCGGCATCCTTGCTGCAGCAATTGCAGGTGTTGAAACAGCCACGCCTGCTGCTGGTGTACGCCATGACCGCCATCGGTTACGGCGGCTCGTTTATCGCTTTCACTTTTCTCGCGCCGATCCTCCAGGACATCTCCGGCTTCAGCGCCGGCACCGTCAGCCTGGTGTTGCTGGTGTACGGCGTATCCGTGGCGGCCGGCAATATCTGGGGCGGCAAACTGGCGGACAAACGCGGGCCGATCAGCGCGCTGAAAATCATCTTCGCCCTGCTTGCTGCGGTGCTGTTCGTGCTGACTTTCACCGCAGGCAATCCATGGTTGGCGCTCGCAACAGTGCTGGTCTGGGGCGCCGTCGCTTTCGGTAACGTGCCGGGGCTTCAGGTGTATGTGGTGCGTCAGGCCGAACACCACACGCCGCATGCGGTGGACGTGGCGTCGGGGCTGAACATTGCTGCGTTCAACCTCGGGATTGCCGGGGGCGCCTGGGGTGGTGGTCTGATCGTTGAACATCTCGGCCTGATTCACACCGCATGGATCGGCGGCCTGGTGGTGTTGGTGGCACTGGCACTTACGGCATGGAGCGGTCGTCTTGATCGGCTCGGCCCCGTCTACGCCGAAAGCAATTCCCGCGTCGTCACAGGCCATTGATTCAACACAAATCCCCTGTGGGAGCTAGCCTGCTAGCGATTGCGAAGTGTCAGTCAAAGACAAGCTGACTGACCCACCGCCTTCGCTAGCAGGCTAGCTCCCACAGAGGTTTGTGGTGTTCGGGAGCATGCACCGTCCGTAATGCCGTCGAAACTTTCCCGAACCGCCCGCAGTCATCAGCAAACGCAGGCGGTAAGGGGATTTTTCACGGGAGGGACGGCATGACCACGATTCACATCGGTATTTCCGGCTGGCGCTACACTCCGTGGCGCGGGGGTTTCTACCCGAAAGGACTGGCGCAGAAACGCGAGCTGCAATTCGCTTCGCGCGCGGTCAACAGCATCGAAATCAATGGATCGTTCTACGCCCTGCAACGGCCCGAACGCTATGCCCAGTGGTACGCCGAAACGCCGGAGGACTTCGTCTTCAGCGTCAAGGCGCCACGCTTCATCACCCATATCCGTCGCTTGCGTGACATCCACATTCCACTGGCGAATTTCTTTGCCTCCGGCGTGCTGGAACTCAAGGAAAAACTCGGCCCGATCCTTTGGCAATTCCCGCCGAACTTCAAATTCGACGCCGAGCTGTTCGAACACTTCCTCAGCCAGTTACCCCACGATACCGAAGCAGCCGCCGCCCTCGCCCGGCAACACGACTCGCACCTGCACGGTCACGCGAGCCTAAAGGCTTATCGAAAAAAGCCGCTGCGCCACGCCGTGGAAATCCGCAATGAAAGCTTCATCGATCCCGAGTTCGTCCGATTGCTTAAACGCAACAATATCGCGCTGGTGATCGCTGATACCGCCGGCAAGTGGCCTTACCGCGAAGACCTCACCAGCGACTTCGTGTACCTGCGTCTGCACGGCGCTGAAGAGCTTTACGCCAGCGGCTATACCGCGCCAGCGATCAAGCGTTGGGCCGAGCGAATCGACGCCTGGCATCACGGTCGCCAACCGGGCGATGCGCATCTGATCGCCCCACGTCTGAAACCCCGGGCACGCAAATCCCGCGAGGTGTTCTGCTACTTCGACAACGACGTCAAAGTCCACGCGCCCTACGACGCACGGCAACTGCTGGAGCGTTTCGACCTCGACAAGCAACTCGCCGTCACCCCCGGCAAACCCGCTGCCGAAGGGGTGCTGGCATGAGCATTCCCGAGCCGGTCGGCGTGACCGACGAACAGGAAACGGTGATCCCCACGGTGCATCGCTTCACTGTGCTGACGGTTAATACCCACAAGGGTTTCACCGCGCTCAATCGGCGCTTCATCCTCCCGGAATTACGCGAGGCGGTGCGCAGTGTATCCGCCGACGTGGTGTTCTTGCAGGAAGTCCACGGCACTCACGAACAGCACCCCAAGCGCTACAGCAACTGGCCGGCGATGCCGCAGTATGAATTCCTCGCCGACAGCCTGTGGCCGCAGTTCGCCTACGGGCGTAACGCGGTGTACCCGGCCGGCGATCACGGCAATGCGCTGCTGTCGAAATTCCAGATTATTCGTCACGACAATCTCGACGTTTCAATCAGCGGCCACGAGAATCGCGGCCTGCTGCATTGCGTATTACGTCTGCCCGGCGACGGCCCGGAACTGCATGCGATCTGCGTGCATCTGGGGTTGCAAGAAAGTCATCGCAACGCGCAGATCGAACTGTTGAAAAAACGCATTGCCGAGTTGCCGGATGACGCACCGGTCATCGTTGCCGGCGACTTCAATGACTGGCGCCAGCGGGCCGACGCGTTACTCAAACCGTGCGGCTTGCGCGAGGTTTTCGCTGAACATCATGGCAAACCGGCGCGCAGTTTCCCCGCGCGTTTACCGGCGCTACGACTGGACCGCATCTACGTACGCAACCTCAAGGCCAGCCAGCCGAAAGTCCTGGCGAACAGGCCCTGGTCACACCTCTCCGATCATGTCCCGCTGTCAGTGGAGATAGAACTATGAGCAGCGCGCCCATGGGGAAATCCGTCGTCGAACCCTTATCCGCCGCACCGCCGACCGGTGAGCCAGGGACAGTCGATGTCGAGTACGGCTGGCAAGGTAACAACCGTGTCGAGATTCTGGAAAACGGCGAGGACTATTTCCCTCGGGTATTCGAAGCTTTACGCGCGGCGCAGAACGAAATCCTCCTCGAAACCTTCATCGTTTTCGAGGACAAGGTCGGCAACGAGCTCCAGCAGATTTTGATCGATGCCGCACAGCGCGGCGTGCGCACCACCGTGAGTTTCGACGGCTTCGGCTGTGGCGAACTGACCACCGGTTACCTCACTGCACTGAGCAAGGCTGGCGTGCATCTGCAAATGTTCGATCCGGCGCCGAAACGGCTGGGTTTCCGCACCAACTGGTTCCGCCGTTTGCATCGCAAGATCGTGGTGATCGACGGCAGCATCGCGTTCATCGGCGGGATCAATTTCTCGGGTGATCATCTGGCCGATTACGGCCCCGAAGCGAAGCAGGATTACGCGGTGCAAATCGAAGGCCCGGCGGTGGCAGACATTCATCATTTTGCGCTGCTGCAAAGCGGTCGGCCGGCGCGCGCCAAATACTGGTGGCAACGCCGCAGACAACGCCGCGCCGAGCTGGCGATGGAAGATCACGACGGCCAGGTACGCCTGGTGTTTCGTGATAACGATCAGCACCACACCGATATCGAAGACGTGTATTTGCAGGTGCTGCGCAAAGCCAAACGGCGGGTGGTGATCGCCAACGCCTACTTCTTTCCCGGTTACCGCTTGCTGCGCGAGATCCGCAATGCTGCTCGGCGTGGCGTCGATGTGCGGCTGATCCTGCAAGGACAGCCGGACATGTTGGTAGCGAAGATCGCCGCGCGCATGACCTACGACTATTTGCTCAAGGCCGGGGTGCAGATCCACGAATACTGCGACCGGCCATTGCACGGCAAAGTGGCTCTGGTGGATGAAGAATGGAGCACCGTTGGTTCAAGCAATCTGGACCCGTTGAGCCTGTCGCTGAACCTGGAAGCCAACGTGCTGATCCGCGACCGGGCGTTCAACCGCGAACTGTTCCAGCGCCTCGAAAACCTCAGCCAGAACCACTGCAAAGTGATGACGCCAGGCAACGCCCCGAACGGGCGGTTGTGGCACATGACCGTGGGCTTTCTGGTGTTTCACTTTCTGCGGCATTTCCCGGCAATGGCCGGTTGGCTACCGGCGCACAAACCGCGCTTGAAACTGTTCAAACATACCGTCAAGAGTGATCCGTCATGAGCCGCTCTGAGAGCCAATCCGCCGGTCATGCGACGCCCACAACCCAGTCTCGCTGGAGCCGCTGGAAGCGTCCGCTGACCGTGCTGTTTTTTCTTGCGCTGATCGCCCTGCTGACCATGTTCGCCCGACGTATCGAATGGGCCGAGGTGCTGACTACCCTTGCCGATTTCAAGGTGCGCACGCTGATCATCGCCGCCAGCCTGACCTTGCTGAGTTTTCTGGTGTACGCCAGTTTCGACCTGATCGGCCGCACTTACATTCGTCAGGATCTGACCTGGAAACAGATCCTGCCGGTGGGCGTGATCAGCTATGCGTTCAATCTCAATCTTAGCGCCTGGGTCGGCGGGATCGCCATGCGTTATCGCTTGTATTCGCGGCTCGGGGTGAGCAAGTCGAACATCGCCAAAATCCTCGGTCTGAGTCTGGCAACCAACTGGTTCGGCTACATGACCGTTGCCGGTGCGGTGTTCAGCAGCGGGCTGGTGAGCATGGCGCCGGGCTGGAAACTCAGCAGTACCGCGCTGCAAGGTGTTGGTGTGTTGTTGCTGATAGTGAGTGCCGGGTATCTCGCGGCGTGCCAGTTTTCCAAACGCCGGGAATGGTCGATTCGCGGGGTGGAAATCAATCTGCCGTCGCTGCGTATGGCTGTCCTGCAACTGCTGCTCGGGGCGTTGAACTGGTCGCTGATGGCCGCAGTGATTTTCACCTTGTTGCCGAGCAAACTGGATTATCCGCTGGTGCTTGGCGTGTTGTTGATCAGCGCGATTGCCGGGGTAATCACGCACATTCCTGCGGGGCTCGGGGTGCTGGAAGCGGTGTTCGTTGCGCTGCTGCAACATGAGGCGTCGCGGGGCAGTCTGGTGGCGGGGTTGCTGGCGTATCGGGCGATTTATTTTCTGCTGCCGTTGTTGATCACGGTGGTGATGTATCTGGTGGTGGAGGCCAAGGCCAAGGCTCTACGAATTGAAAAGAAACCGAAGCACTGACAGGCAAGATCAAAAGATCGCAGCCTTCGGCAGCTCCTACAGTTGGAATGCGTTTCCCATGTAGGAGCTGCCGAAGGCTGCGATCTTTTGATTTTTACGACTGGATAATGCTCAACCGCTCGCCAACAACCATCTCGGTAATCCAGTCGACCAGAATCGAGGTATAGGCCTGCTGCGAAACCGGGTCGCTCAGGGCATGGTCGGCGCCATCGATAATCCGGTGGGTCAATGAATGCGTCTGCTGACACGCCGCCCGATAACTCATGATCGTCGCGTGGGGCACGTAGTCGTCGGTTTCCGATTGCACCAGCAATACATCTCCGGTGAATTGCGAGCAGGCATGCAATGCCCGATTGCTGTCGGCGCGCACCAGCGTGCCGCGATAGTCACGCAGGTCAGCCTTGTCCAGATCACGCTTGGGCGTGTGCCATTGCTCGTCGCGATACAGCGCCGGTACGCGCAGCGCCAGCCAGCGCACCGGGCGCAGCGAGGTAAGGATCGAGGCGAGATAACCGCCATAACTGGTGCCGACCACGGCGATCGCCGAGGTGTCCAGCGCCGGGTGCGAGAGCAGCCGATCATAGGCCGCCAGCAAGTCGCGCAGGTTGTCTTCGCGGGTTACCCGACTCAACGAAAGGCCGGTGCCGCCAGTGTGCCCGCGCAGGTCGAACGTCAGGCACACGCAGCCAAGACCGGCGATGCCTTTGGCTCGCTCAAGGTCTCGCTCCTGGCTGCCGCCCCAACCGTGCACGAACAGCACGCCGGGGACTTTCGATTTGGGACTGAGAAAAGTCCCGCTCATCTGTTCATCATCGATGTCGATTTGAATGCTTTCGCTTCTAGCCGTCATAAGATTTGACCGTTACGTATTTGAGAAGAAAGTCGCTGTTTTCAGCCGGGCCGCGATAGACCTCGATGGCGTCTGCCGGCAGCGGCTGATCGATGTAGGTTTCCACCGAAGACACGCGGATCGCGCGCATCTCAGGACCGTTGATAAAGCTTTGCAGCGCGGCCACTTCGGCACTGCTCGCGCCGCCCATGCGCCACGATTGTTCGAGCACACCGCTGCGGGATACGCCGCCGCTGTCCAGCCCCTGGGCAATGTCATAGTTACGACGAGAGGCGTAAAAGCGCGGATAGGCTTCATCCGCCGCACGGTCGAAAACTTGCGCCTGTTCGATGGCAAGACGTACATCGTCGGCCAGATCCAGCGCCAGCAAATCCTCATAACCGCCCTGCACCACCAACAGGTTTGAGCCGCCGTAGACCTCTTCGCCGTGAGCGTCCTTGGTCAAGTATTGATCACCGCAGTAACTCAGTACTGTCCCGGCGATGAATGACTGGCCGACGCTGTGAGTGATGACCTCGCTCAAGTCCTGTTCCAGCACCACGCCTTCGCTGAACAGTTTCTCGGCTTCGAGTCGAGCGAGGATTTCGTCGAATGCGTCCAGACTTTCGATCACCTCCTGACCGCGACCGGCACAGGCATGAACCGGTTTCAGACGGATCGGGCCGCCGTACAACAGATGCTCGGCGGCGGGCCGCGCATCTTCCAGCGCGAACACACTGAGACCGTCGAGCACCACGTTACGCGTGCGCTCGGAAAACAGCGGCGCCCAGCCCTTTGGCGCATGGGCCTGATAGCTGCGCAAACCGTGGCTGATGGCTTTGGTGCAGATGAAATCGTGCTCGACCACGCCACCCCACAAGTCGTCCGGGCCTTTGACACCCAAGTCGCACGCGGCGGCAGCGCCGACGATGGTTTGCGTCGGCAGCAGATACAGTTCACGCCCCTTGTGCTTGGCCGGGTCGTAACTGCCACCGTATTTCAGCCCGAGAATTTGCGCCAGCCAACGCGCGAGGGCCTTGTTGGTTTCCACTTCGTGCTGCGGCGCATCGGGGCGCACAGAGTGGGCGAGCACCAGTTTTTTGCCAGGTGTCGGGGTCATGCGGCCCCCTTCAACGGTTCGATGAATGTAGTCGTGAGAGGTGCAGAGATCAGGCCAATACGGGATCTGTGGAAAACTTTGGCGAATCAGCTATTTGCGAAAAACCTGATGGCACCGCGCCTGTTTCAATCTGCACGACTGAACGCAGAGCCCCGGCAAATTGCACGATTATGAGCATTCCCTAAAACCATATGTAAGAGTGAGCCTGCTCGCGATAGCGGTAGATCAGCCACCATTGAATGATAGAGGGCTATCGCGAGCAGGCTCACTCCTACAGGGGTTTTGTGGTGTCTGGGCTAGCGGGAGCCGAACCGCGCCCGATAATCACTCGGCGCCAGCCCGGTGATTTTCTTGAACGTGGCGCGAAACGCACCCGGGTCCTGATATCCCACTGTCCATGCAATATGGTCAATGGTGCCGTTGGTGAACTCCAGCATCTCCCGGGCCTTGCCGACGCGCAGATGCTGGCAGTATTCAGTCGGTTTCAACCCCGTCGCTGCACGAAACCGACGCAGGAAGGTGCGCTCTTCCAGCCCCGCACGCTCGGCCATCGCCGGCAGCGAGACATCGGTCGCGCCGGTGCTTTGCAGCCAGTGTTGTACTTTCAAAATCGACGCATCGCCATGACCGAGGATCGGCGCAAAATTGCTCCCGCAGGCGCTGGCGCTATCGCTGTGCTCCATCACCAGAAAGCGTGCAGTGGCGGTGGCGATACTTGGCCCAAGCAGTCGGTCAACCAACCGCAGCCCAAGCTCCGACCAGGCCATCAATCCGGCAGTGGTGATCAAGTCGCCGTCATCGACAATTGGTGTGTCGGCCTTGAGCCTGATCTTTGGATATCGCTCGGCAAACGCCTTGGCCGACGTCCAGTGCGTGGTGGCGCTGCGACCATCGAGCAGTCCGCTCTCTGCCAGCAGCAACGACCCCACGCACACACCGCCGAGCGTGGCGCCGCGAGCATGTTGATCGCGCAGCCATTGCATCAGGCCCGCCGACATTTGCGCCGCATTGAAGCCACCGATTGATGGAGGAATCAGCACCGCAAGCAGCCTCGTGTCCGGGGCAGGATAACTGTCGTAAACCCGCGTCGGTGGTTGCTCGCCCTCGACCTGCCAATGGCCAATCCGCAACAGCGGCAATTGCGCAGCCTGATGCTCGGCGGCAATCCGGTTGGCCACCGCAAACAGATCGGTCAAGCCATGCACCGCCGCCATTTGCGCGCCGGGATAGATCAACACGCCTATTTCAGCAACAGCCGGCTCGGCAATGGCTCTTTCTGCGCTCATTGTCAGTTTTCCCCTGTCTATTGTCGGTGCGGCCAATCCTCGAAGCGTCGGCCAGCGCCAATACTGTCGCCACACCCAACCGATACTTCGAGGACCCACCCATGGCCAAGCAAGCGCTCATCGTAGTCGATATCCAGAACGACTACTTCCCTCAAGGCAAGTGGCCGCTGGACGGGGTCGAGGCGGCTGCCGACAATGCCGCCCGCCTGATTGCGGCCTTCCGCGAAGCAGGCGATTCGGTGGTGCATATTCGCCATGAATTCACTTCGCCCGACGCACCGTTTTTCGTCCCGGGCTCTGAAGGCGCCAAGCTGCATCCGAAGGTCATCAACCGTGCCGATGAGCCGGTGGTGCTCAAGCACTTCGTCAACTCGTTCCGTGAAACCGAGTTGCAATCGATCCTTGACGAACAGGGCATCAAAGACTTGGTGGTCGTTGGCAGCATGAGCCACATGTGTGTCGATGGCATCACCCGCGCGGCGGCGGATCTGGGTTACAGCGTCACCGTCATTCACGATGCCTGCGCCAGCCGCGACCTGGAGTTCAACGGGCTCACTGTGCCGGCCGCTCACGTACACGCTGCGTACATGTCAGCGCTGGGGTTCGCCTACGCCAGCGTGGTGTCCACTGACGAGTTCCTCGCTCGTTGATCGTCCGGCAACACTTGGTAAAACCTTGCGCCCGCCCACGTTGCGGGCGTTCTTTCGTGTTCCGGAAAAATCTCACGCGTGAGCCATTGATGGCATTTTGGATTGGTTGTAGTGTGGCTCACGCGTGAGATGTTCATAACGGAGTCACTGCCATGAAAAGCCTCGTTCCCGAGCGCTCGAAACCGTCCGCGAAAAAGCCGTCGAGCTTCTATATGAAGCAGATGCGCGCGGGCCTGGCTGCCGCCGGTTATGTGAAACACGAAACTTGGGTGCTTCCCGAAAACCGAAGCTTGCTCAAGCAAATGGAGCAACAGCTACGCCAACCGATTCTGGCTGGCTCATTCATGTCGGAGAATTACATGAGCGCAGGCAACAACTGGAACATCGATAGCCTCTTCAACGCCCTCAAGGCACTGGACGAGGTGGCTTCGCAAGAGATCACGCTGTCTCTGATCCAGAGCTCCGAACCCAGCCTCAAGCTGGAAATGAACGAATTCGGCGGCCTGCCGATTCACATCGCCCTGGCGGGTGCACAGATCATCGTCGACACCGTGCTGGTGGACGTCGATTCGATCACCGACGTGCGCGCCTTCAACGATGCCGTGCTGCGCAGCCGGGAAATGTTTCCGCTGTCGTCGATCGGTATCGAGTCGATGCCGAACGGGCAGACCGTTTACAACATGTTTGGCGCACTCAGTGCCGATTCGAGCCTGACCAACGTAGTCACCGAGGTGAAAACCCTGGTCGACAACGTGCAGCGCGCCAGCGAAGCCTTCGAACACTTCTTCAAGTAATCAACAGGGAATATCCAATGACTCAGTCCATCTGGAGCAAGTTGTTCACCGCATTGCGCGGCGGCGCCAATGAAGTCGGCGAAGCAATCGTCGATCAACAGGCCCTGCGCATCCTCGATCAGGAAATCCGTGACGCCGACACCGCACTGTCGAACGCCCGTCGCGAACTGGTCACCATCATGGCCAAGCACAAACTGGCCGCCGACCGCGTGAGCGAGTACGACGCCAAGATCAAGGATCTGGAAGCCAAGGCAGTTTCCGCGCTGAACGCCGGTCGCGAAGACCTGGCAATGGAAGTGGCCGAAGCGATTTCGACCCTGACCAACGACCTGACCACCGAAAAAGCGCAGAGCGACGAATTCGGCACCTACGCCGAGAACATGCGCAAAGACATCTCCAAAGCCGAGTCGCGGATCAAGAGCCTGCGCCAGCAAGTGGACATGGCCAAGGCCCGCGATAGCGTGCAGAAGGCTCAGGTCAGTGCGTCCATCGCCAGCGGCGGCGCCAACGGCAAGCTGGAAACAGCGGTCGGCACCTTGAACCGTCTGCAAGAAAAGCAAAAACAACGTGCCGCCGAGCTGAGCGCTGCTGACGAACTGGCTGACGCTTCGACCGGCAATGACCTGGACCGCAAACTGCGCGACGCCGGCATCACGCCGAACGAAGGCAGCGCCAACGCGATTCTTGAGCGTCTGAAGCAGAAGTCCGCTCAGTAACACCGCCCTCTGTGCAGGAGCTGCCGACAGCTCCTGCACGGGTTCTTTGGCTCCACAAGATTTGTATTTTGCCTGCCTCGTTCGTCCGCAGCCCGGTACACTGGCGGCGTTTTTTGTGACTAACACCTCCACCCGCCTCAAGGAAAGTACCCATGGGATGGTTCAAAGATTTGCTGGGCACCAGCAACTGGCAGCCAGCCGCGCCCGCTCCAGTGGCCAGCGGTCCGCTCGGTATGGCGCAAGGCAAAGGCGTGCGATTCGATTCGACTCTGGCCCTGCTGCTCGACGGCAACACCTCAGTGCAGGTCCCCGCTGCGGAAGCGATCTGGAGCGCCGGTTGGGTCGATCTCGGCCAGTCCAACAAACTGCATCGCTACTACCTCAACAATGAAGATTTCTGGGTGCAGATCCACGTCACCGGTGACGACCAGATTGAATCGGTAACGCTGTTCAACTACCTCAGTTACGTGACCGTCAACAGTGACGCCGAACTGCAGCGCCTCGCCGGCCCGAACAGCCTGATCGGTCTGCCGACCTACACCCACGATGGCGTCAAGTTCACCCGCGAATGGGGTACCGAACAAGGCCAGACTGAACTGGTACCGATGACCGAACACGTGGTCAATCCGGACGAAAGCTACACCATCGAACACCATTCAATGCTTTACGCCCGCGAGACCGGCCTGACCGATCGCCGCGAGCTGCTGCTGTTCTCCGTCGAACAGGACGAAGAAGGCACCGTCAGCCTCAGCACTTCGCTGGGCATTTCGCTGTACACGACTGATCTGAGCACCATTTAAAAAAGGAAGTTTTTTCATGCTGGAAGTGCTGGCCGTCTCCCTGAACAAGACCGCACTGGTCGGTTTCGTCGTTTACCTGATCGGCGCCGTGCTGCTGTTCATGCTGTTTCAATTCGTCTACACGCGGATCACTCCGCACAAGGAATTCGAACTGATCCGCTCGGGCAACACCGCCGCTGCAATCGCCCTGTCCGGCGCAATCATCGGCTTCGCGATTCCGGCGAGCAACGTGATCGCCTTCTCGGTCAACGTCCTCGACTTCGTGTTGTGGGCAGTGATTGCCGGCGTCGTGCAACTGTTGGCATTTCTCGCCACGGGCCTGGTGCTCAAAGGCACTTCCCAGCGCATCGTCAACGGTGAAATTGCCTCCGGTATTTATGTGGCAGCCGTTGCCATCAGCGTCGGCATGATCAACGCCGCGTGCATGACACCGTCGCACTGACCGGCAGGGAGCCCTTGATGAAACGAAGCAAGTACGTTCAGCTGTCCCTCGCCGCATCGGTGGCCATGGCCATTTCCGGTCAGGTGTCGGCACAGGATCAGCAACAACATTTCCAGAGCGTGGAACAGTGCGTCAATGCCGAAGTGGCAGCCGATGTCTGCTCGAACGCCTACGTCGCGGCACTCACCGAACACCGACGCATCGCCCCGGCATACGACGACAAAGCCAAGTGCGATGCGGATTTTGCCGCGGACTGGTGTCAGAAAAATTCCGATGGCCGTTTTGTACCAAAACTCGGCGGCTTCAAACTGCCGCAAGCCGAAGCGGCGCAGGATCTGAATGCGCTGGCCAATAGCGAAATGCCGGTGGGCGATGCGTCCAACGTCCAGGCCGCCCAGACCACTTCACATTCGTCCGGTGGTGGCAGCGGCTGGCTCAGCGGCTTGCTGATTGGCAACGCATTAAGCAACAGCCGTTCGAACCAGACGGTCTACCGTGATCGCGATACTCGCCAGACCTACAACACTTCGACACAGAACCGCAGAATCGAATCGGCGCCAGCGCCTCGCAGCGATACCAGCTACGACAGCTCCCGCAGCAAACCGGTCAACGTCGCCTCATCGACCTCCCGTGGTGGCTTCGGCAGCCAGTCGTCTGCCCGCAGCGGTTGGGGCGGCTGGGGCAGTTCGAGCAGCTGACCATGAAAAAGATCCTCTGCGCCGAGCGCCCCGACTGGAAACAGACTGCCGAA
This sequence comes from Pseudomonas sp. NPDC087346, assembly GCF_044744235.1. Taxonomy (NCBI): domain Bacteria; kingdom Pseudomonadati; phylum Pseudomonadota; class Gammaproteobacteria; order Pseudomonadales; family Pseudomonadaceae; genus Pseudomonas; species Pseudomonas sp. NPDC087346. The sequence goes on along the minus strand of NZ_JBIUXX010000023.1, from coordinate 11,784 downwards.
AGCCTCGGCTTTATGTTTCACACCATCGACGACGAACCGTACTGGGACGAAAGCGCCTATTACCAGTTCACGCTCGCGCAGATCGAAAACGATCTTGAGGACCCGACCACCGAACTGCACGAGATGTGCATGGATCTGGTCGACCGCGTCGTGCGTAGCGAGGAGCTGCTCGATCGCCTGAGTATTCCCGCTTCGTACTACGACATGATCCGAACGTCCTGGCTGGAAGGTCATCCGCATCTGTACGGCCGAATGGACTTCTCCTACAGCGGAAACGGCCCGGCCAAACTGCTCGAACTCAACTACGACACGCCGACCAGCCTCTACGAAGCGGCGGCGTTCCAGTGGGGTTGGCTGGAGCAGTGCATCGAGCGCGGAACACTGCCGGCCCATGCCGACCAGTTCAACAGCATTGACACCAAACTGCACCAGGCCTTTGCCGAGTTACAACTGAAGCGGCCGTTCTACTTCGCCTCGATGAAAGACTCGGTCGAAGACAAAGGCACCACCGACTATCTGCGTTTGATCGCAGAGAAGGTCGGCATTGAATCGCGACATATAGACATAGAAGACATCGGCCTGACTTCCGACGGTCGCTTCGTCGATCTGCAAGATCGATGGATTCCGCACCTGTTCAAGCTGCACGCCTGGGAGTTCATCTTCCACGAGCCATTCGGCGCGGCGATTGCCGAGTGCGACACGCAGTTTTTCGAACCGGCCTGGAAGGCGATTCTCTCCAACAAGGGCGCCCTGCCGTTGTTGTGGGAACTGCACAAGGGCCATCCGAATCTGCTTGCGGCGCATCTCGATCCGAATCCTGCCAGCGCGGTGCCCAAGGGTTGGGTGCGCAAACCGTACTTCTCCCGCGAAGGCGCCAACATCGAGTTGCAAACCGCCGAAGGTCTGATCGTCAAAGAGGACGGTCCTTACACCGATGCGCCGTTCATCCTGCAAGAGTTCGCGCCGCTACCGAAGTTTGGCGACAGCTATACGCTGGTTGGTTCGTGGGTGATTGGCGATCAGGCAGCGGGGATTGGGGTGCGCGAGGACAACAGCTTGATCACCAAGGACTCAAGCCGGTTTTTGCCGCATCTGATCCTCGACTGATTGTTCAGCCACAGTTAATTCCGGCCAAAAAAAACCGTAGCGTGAACGCGCTACGGTTTTTTTGTGCTTGCCGTGGCTTACGACAACTCGGTTGTACGCACCGGGGCCGGCGTCGCGACGTCTTGCTTGTCGCGGCCTGGCGTGATCACGCCAGCCATTCTGCGGCGGGCTATCTCCGCGCCCCGACGACGCAAAGGTGATTCGACGAACCGGTAATTGAGTTCACTGCACACCAACATGATCACCAGGGACGTGAGCAGGAGCTGGATTGTATATCCCGCCCCGAGCGTTTCGCCGCTGTTGGCTGCAATGCGCGTCCAGATTTCAGTGCTCAAGTGGTAGGCGAAGATGTGCACGACATACAACGCGTACGAGCGCGATCCCAACCATTCAAACAAGCCGCCCAGCAGCGCCGGGCAATAGATATAGCCCTTCTGATAGCTGGCCAGCCAGACGAGTATCAACGCCGTTATAGCAATCAGGCCGACAGCAATCGGCACGCTGATCATTTGGGCAGCGATGGCGCCCAGCATGTACAAAAGAAATAGCGTAACTGCGAGCCGTTTGAACGAACTGGTGCCGAGCCCGACTGGCTCAAAGTCTTTGTACAAAGACGTGCGGGAGAACATGCAGAGCAGAATCCCCCACATCATCGCATCCAGCCGGAACGAAAAAAGCATAGGCGCGGGCGGTGCGCCGAAACCATTGCGGTCAAAGCCGAATTGCAAAGCGATCAGTGCGATCAGAATAATCACTCGCCAACGTGGCGAAGTCACCAGCAGCAAAAATAACGGGAAGATGAGGTAAAACTGCTCCTCCAGCGCCAGGCTCCAATACACCGAATTAGGCCCCAGAATCATGCCGTACTGGTTGGCGAGGTTACCGGTGAAAGTCGCAACAGCAGTGAAGCTGCACAGGTTGTAGAACCAGGACTGAAATGCGTCCGACTGATTGAAGAAAATCGAGAATGCCAGCGGTATGAGCACCCACAACCAGGCCGTAGGCAGCAGTCGATAAGCCCGCCTGATCCAGAAAGAACTCGCTGCAAGACCAAACCTGTTCTGCTCTCGGCTTTGGTCGAAATAATCAAGGTAAGCCTTGCTTACGACATAGCCCGAAATACAGAAAAACAGATCCACACCGGTCCATGGCCAATACACATTGAACAGCTTGCCCAAGAGCAAATCATGGAACGGCAGCAACTGTGGGAGGTGGGTAAAAACCGTCATAAGGATGGCCACACCCCGCAAATACTCGATTTCCTTATTCTTGCTACTGCTCATCGGACTCTCTTGTTTTTGTGAACGAACAGCGAGCTGATCGTTGGGTATTCTTCGGTGGAAAAACGGGCTGCGGATCATGGAACGGCTTCCCCTTCGCCTTCAAGCTCTACTTCCACCAAAACGACAAAACCCTCGCCATGCGAGGGTTTTGTGCTTAAGCCAGGTAACGACTCATTCTGAAATCAAAAAGGTTATAAATACCAGAAAGCCTTCAGTGTGACCGAGTGAGTGAGTAAATAGCCAGTGTTTACTGGATATATTCATTATCTCTTCTCGATATCTCGAAAAATTACGTTAAATATTTTGTTAATTTTTAGCCGAAATCACTCGATTTGGGCTAAAAAACTTACAAAACGCAGCGCTGCCGCCAACCCGTTAAGAGTTGAAAAGAATCGTCTTCAACCCGACGAACGGTAGCGCCATAACTGAGTGAGCCACCCTGATAGTAGATGTGGCAGTTGACTTAAAACTCATCAGTGTAGAAGCCCCACTCACTAACCAGCTCATCAATAGCGAGCGAAATCCTCGACTCTGCCATCAATTCGTTCGGCATGTAGCTCAGAGCTATAGCGATGACCATCGCGAAGTCGTCAAGACTTTGTGGGGGGTATGGCCATATTTGAAGCTTCATCACTGAAGCATCTCGAAGGTCATATTCTTCGACAAATTCCATAGCCCCCACTAGCTGGTCAAATTCACAAATCGATATGGCCCAGGTTTTTTGGGGGTAGTCGGCTAGCCGCGTTCGCGCATCCAGGTACGAATCTCCAACAGGAGTAAGTGATGGATGACTGAATGCTCTCACGCAAAACGACATCAACCGGGGCGTCGATACGAGGCTCCGCACGTTCCTCAAGTTGACTGGACCTTGAGTAAACTCCCACGCCAGCGCGCTACTCAGGTGGTATTGGAGGTTAGGGTGATTGGCCATCACGACTTTTGCAGCGGTCATGCAATTCATGAGGATTACACGCCTACTCCATGTTCGAGCCGCTTCAGCAGTTTGTAAACCGCCTGACACCCGTCTTCAGTCCCCAATATTTCGCAGGGGCGCTTCCCGCCAAGTGCGATGCTCTCCTGCTGAACCCAACGCACGGCGTCCGCTCCGAAGAACGACAAGATTGAATCTACGCTTCGTACGTAGCTACCGATGTAGCGTTCATCAGCGCTCTGACTCTCGACCAGTTCCATATGACTGCTGTCGCCATGCTTATCGCACCGAGCCAGTATCCACCCATCAGACATGGTCAAATTGCCTGACTTGCCACACAGTTCGCAGACACAGCTGGACACTAGCTCGCAGATATCAAGAACCTGGCAAACTTTCTCCTCACCACCACGCTGGTAGATCCGGAGCAGTCCGAACTTCTCCTTTACCTGCGTAATTTTCACATCGCTTGCCAATCCGACGTATCGCTGGATCAGCTGCAAACTCCCTTCGATGAGATCCGACCAGCCATCCATACACTCAAAACCGAATATCTCCTGGTCAGAAGCATTTCTCCGAAAAAGCAGGGTTCGGTAATTAGATGCTAGGCGCCTTTCAGTGAAATTATCCATTCGCTGTATCGCCCTTGGTCCACTGAGTATCGCTAGGATGTCCGAGCAGCTCTGATGGATACATCTGTCCATCCAAAAGCTCATAGCAAATCCGCTCACCGACCCTATGAATCGCTTGAATTGGTTCCATTAGCCAACCGTTTTTCTCGTTCAGCCACGGCGGTGATACGAGCTGAATCCCTTGGATATACATCTCCGAGGTGTCTCTGGCAGCCAACCCAAGCAAGACGGGCACAGTCGGGATCAAGAACTGTTGTTGCGAGGTCACGCCATCGCCGACTGTTTCGTACGTCACAAAAAACCATTCACTGTTCGCAGTCTGTGCGATGTAGGCCCAGCGATGAGTTCCCTCCTCCAAGACGAATAGCGGACTCTGCAATCGCGCCCTCTCATGCGTTTCAAACATATTATTTCTCCAAATCGGCAATTACTGCGTACTATAGTACGCTGCATCGGCCAGCTCAATGTGGCTACATACTCCTTTTTTAGGAGTAGCCGCATGCGCGAGCTGAACGACGCATTTGCGCTGGCTCTGAGGGATTTGAGGCATCAAGCCAATTTGGCTCAGAGTGACTTCCCACCAAAAGTCAGCAGGGAATACATCAGCCTACTGGAGCGTGGTCTGCGCTCACCTAGCCTGAAGGTGATAGACGATCTTGCTGATGTGATGGGCATCTCACCACTGACACTTGTACTTCAGTGCTACCTTCATCGCGACTCGAACAAAAGCTTCGAGACCCTTCTTGCAAAAGCAGTCCGCGATCTTCGGATAGAAATGATCCCAGGCAAACGTGAAGGTGAGGACGATAGCTAGGCAGTTTTTCGCTGCTGCACGCTCACGGACAATTTTTTCCGATAGTGGAAACGAAGCAATCGACGGCAACCACATCGTTTCGCCCTTCCTACGCTTTTTACTCCTCTTAGCCTTCTGATGGGCCGACAAGCCGCACTGGTCCTTAATTCTCATTGACCGGCTTCGCCAAATGAATCCATAGGGGCTTTTACTCCAGGTTCATCGGCTTAGCTGGGAAAGCAAAGCGGAAGTCATTCTGAATGTGCGATAAGAAGCGAGGGTCTGGGAGGCGCCGCTTCACCGCCCATGTTGGTGGTTATTTCGTATTGTGACATTTTTGGAAAAAATCAGAACCGACCATGCCTGAAAGCCCTATTTTTACTATGTGCAAGAGCAAGGCCGCGAAACAGCGCCCTGACCTTGTTTACAAGGAGTATAAATAGCGCAGTGTGACATTCAGGAGAATCATGATGGCCGCGAACCCAATCGCAGAAATCCTAAAACGCGATGGCCCAATGCTGAGCAGCGACTTATCGAAGCTACTTGAACAACGGCATGGGCTGAATGCTACCGCTGCCCGAAAACGGGTTGAGCGAGGATGCGAGGGAATGAGCAAGTTGAGCCACATCATTTTTCCCCACCGAGCCCGATTCCTATACATGGAGCAAAATTACGGCTCCCCTTTTTTCTTTCATAGCCTGTTGGCCGCACTGAAAAAAACTGGCAGTTCGTATTTCACTGCTCTCAATGCATTGGACTTGCGCGAAAACATCATGCCTCGCTCTCATTTTCTGATCGCCTGCGGAGCGCCGGTGGCCCAGAAAAAACACATCTCATCCGAGAGTTTGCTTGAGAGGCTAATCAAAGCAACCTTGGTAAAGGAGATAAAGATTCCAGGTGGAGAGACCTGCATCGTACGGTGCGACATTGAACATCTCCTAGATGCAACGTCGCTCTGGGCAAAAATGAAAGGCCGTCTAATCGCAGAAAAAATCACATTACTGGCAGTTAAAGACTGGTCCCGAAACTTGGGTATGGTCAGCTATGACTCAGTCGAAACGCGTGAGGATGAGGATTCCACAACCTTGCCTAAGGTCGGAACCTTCAACTGGGATTTGGCGGGACCGTCGTATTTATTCCCTATGCGAGGGCAAGGAAGCGTCGGTATAAAGCCAGGCTTTCTAGTTTGTGATATGGCGTTGAGCGGCAGAGTGTCTCTTGAGCACATCGGCGCATTTGTACGCAAATGCACAACCCTCAGAAGCCTGCCAAAAGTAGGTAAGTGCCTTCAGATATTCGTGGCAGAAGAGTACGAAAGCGACGCTTTTGCTTTACTCAAGAAAGAAGGAATTATTCCTGCTACGACAGAAAGCCTGTTTGGCCGAGACGTTGCCAAAGCCCTGAAAAATCTATGCTCGATACTGACAGACACAGCAAAGCTGACTCAAAACCCTGAGGCGCTGGAGAAAGTCTTCGATGACCTTTCTCGCATTGAAGGTGCTGCTTCTACTTTAAGAGGCAGCCTTTTTGAGTTCGCCGTGGCTCAAATCGCCAAATTTACCCTTCCTGGGTACGAGCAGGAAATGAACCGAATCGTCAAAAACTTGCTTGGCGATAAAGCCGAAATCGATGTGTTGGCAGTCCGAAGAAATCATGAAGTCGTCTTCATCGAATGCAAAGGAATTCATCCGATCACAACGCTTGATGATGACGAAATAAGCAAATGGCTCGATAAAAGAATCCCAGTGCTTAGGGCGTTCGCTAAGACTCATTCGGAGTGGGCTGGATTGAATCAAAGGTTCGAGCTTTGGACCAGTGGCCGCGTATCTGAGAGCACTCTATCGCTGGTGAGTGCCAAGCAGGCTGAGAGCCATAAATTTCAAATTCAGCTTCGTGATGCAGATTACGTATTAGCACAAGCGGTCGCTAGCAAGGACGCTGGACTGCTGAGAACGTACGAGCAGCACTTCGTCAAACACCCCATGCAAGAGTTTGAGGAGGCGCAAAAGCGAGCAAAACGGAAAGCGGAGAGAGCAGCAAATCGAAAAAAAGGAGAGGAAGTCGCTCCAACAAAAACGACTCCCCCTCCACCTCTTCAGGCATCTGAGACCTATACAGGCTATTTAGGCGAAGCCATTAACTAGCTTGGCGATAGATACGTATGGGCCTGTTCTTCAGCAGCACATGGAATTGACAGCCCGGAATGGTGCTTTCAACGCTCCTGCTCACAAAAAATACGCTAGCTTATGTGAGTCGCTTCGCTAGCTGCTGCCTCCGGCAATTGCGTGACACAGCCATGCAACGACCTCGAATAATGCCTTGCATGGAGTAGCAAATGAGCGCGACCGTGAATGTACTAAAGGTCAGAGATGACCACCGTCCGGTGAGCTTCACTACACTGGAAAACGGCGAATTTGCATTGGCACTCGATGGTAACGAGCCTCCAGGGTGGGTTGCTGACGACCGTTTTAGCATCAAAGAACTGCGTAGCCGCATAGAACCTTGGCTAACATCTCTATTTCAATCCGAGTATTTGTCTTTTCTTGCAGGGTCAGGATTGACCCACGCGGTTCATTATCTTGCCGCCGGAGAAGGAGCGGCTGGTATGGGGGCCGTAGCTTTAACGGGGTATCAAGCGGAAATTTGCAAGGCGGCGGAAGAAACGAGTGAACGAGCGGGCCGTAAGAAAGGAAATCTCGAAGATCAGCTTCGTGCGGCGAATGAGTTGTTACGTGGGTTAGAGATCCTGGGAAAAACTGATGACGCCCAAAAACTACGCCTAGAGCTGCTTGAAACCCTCAACGTTTTTTCCAATTCGATATTGCAAACCGAAGCTCGCATAGCAACCGCAGACGAAACGAGACGCGAGCAAGCCTTCAATACACTCGTGACATTCTTGATGAGCTTTGCAAGCAGGTCCGGGGTACGCGACAGGCTTAATATATTTACGACGAATTACGACCGCCTTATAGAGGCCGGAGCTGAGCTAGCAGGACTGCACCTACTAGACCGTTTTGTAGGCAACCTAACACCAATCTTCCGGTCATCACGGCTTGACCTAGACATGCACTATAACCCCCCTGGAATTCGAGGCGAACCTCGTTATCTAGAGGGCGTAGCTCGCTTTACCAAGCTACATGGCTCGGTAGATTGGGTTCAAACGGGCAAGGACATACGTCGTATTGGGCTAGCGTTTGGTGCGGACGAAATAACACCTTACCTTCAAGCTCCAGGCTTAGACGATGCAACCTCCCACAAAATAATGATCTATCCGAACGCAGCTAAGGATCGAGAGACGTCCGATTATCCCTACGTTGAGCTGTTTCGGGATCTCGCGGCGGCTGTATGCCGCCCCAACAGCACGTTGGTGACTTACGGCTACAGTTTTGGCGACGAACATATAAACCGCGTAATTCGCGACATGCTCACCATCCCATCAACCCATTTAGTGATCATTTCCTATGATGACCCGCTGGGTCGAATTATGAAAACCTACGATGAAATGGGGAGGCCATCGCAGATCAGCCTGCTGATTGGTCCGGCTCTATCGGATCTGAAAACACTTACTGAGACCTTTTTGCCGAAGGCGGCAATTGATAAGACAACGTCACGAATGAGCGATCTTATTAAACAACGCTTTGGGACCGAGCAGAGGCCAAATCACGGTACTAACTCCGGGGCTGATGGATTCAATCTGGAGGATCTCGTATGAGCCTTTCCCCGCAGGCATATGCAGATTCACTACGAATAGGAAGCATCGACTTCGTCTCTCCCGACGAAATTAAGGTTCTTATAGATGCCGATGCCCCTGGAACGGTCGCCCTTAACACTGGCACCCCTCGACCATTTCCACGCATCAATGGTTATGTTTTGGTTCCTAGCGATGACGGCTATCTTGTGGCCCAGGTGGAATGGATCACAGTGGAGCGTTCGCAATATCCAAAACGAACATCGATGCAAGACATCGGCTTGGTCGACCTTCCTTACCCCCTTAGAAAGATGAGCCTTAATCCGTTGGGTTGTCTTGCATACGAGGGGCAATTTGATGGTAATGAACGCTACGTCTTTAGGAGAGGCGTGGATGCTTACCCAACTGTAGGCGATCCAGTACTGCTACCCACTCAGGTCCAACTCCGTGCCATCGTAGAATCCGGCGATAACCGTCACGTAAAGATCGGTACGAGTCCGCTAGCTGCTAACGCGGAAGTAAAAATCGATCCAGATCGCCTGTTCGGCCGCCATCTTGCCGTACTGGGGAATACCGGCAGTGGTAAGTCATGCTCTGTAGCGGGCCTGATAAGGTGGTCACTGGAAGCTGCCAAGAAGGCTTCGGACGGGGCCGATCCAAATGCTCGGTTTATTGTTTTAGATCCTAATGGAGAATACGCGAATACTTTCCGAGACTTGAGTAAGGTGAGAGTCTTTGCAGTTGAACCGAGCGCAGGGGTAGAACAGCTCCAAGTCCCCCTATGGTTTTGGAACACTGCCGAATGGAGCGCTTTTACTCAAGCAAGCGCAAAGGCACAACGCCCTACCCTAATCCAGGCGTTACGATCAGTTCGCGACGGAGCAGTCGAAAATCCCGTGAGTCGTAGCCATGAAATGCGGCGATTTCTTCGCACTCTTGTCAGCATCATTCAAATTGAACGCAATGCAGGTCGTCCTTGGGCTAATTTCCCACACCCTAAGAATTTCTTTGAGAAGATTCTAAAGTGGCAGGAAGGGATGGAGCAGGACGCGGATTTTTCCCAGAAAGAACAACAGACGCTCCAAGCTCTCAGCGATCAAATCGCCGAATTTGCGAATACTCGAACAGGGAAATATCCCTCGTACGACTTCACGAAGCAGGAAATCGATCTGTTCTTACTCAACGCGCAAGCTGCCCATACAGCCTTTGGGGGCAGTGATACCGATATACTTCCAATGGATGCCGACGTACCACGTGAGTTTACGGGCGAACAGTTCCTGCGTAGCGTAGAAGCGAATGCAGAACTGCTAAATGTCTCCGAGTATGTAGACACGATGCTAATGCGCATCCGGACGATCTTATCGGATAGCCGCATGAAAACAGTCACCGCCGACACGGAAGACATAACCCTCGACGGTTGGCTGGCCGACTACATAGGCGATAATCAAGCGTCAAATGGCACAATTACGGTCATTGATCTTTCTCTGGTGCCGGCAGAGGTTATCCACATCATTACCGCCGTGATAGCGCGCATGACATTGGAAGCTTTGCAACGATACCGAAAACTCAATGACGGCAGGACGCTGCCGACCGTTCTTGTAATGGAAGAGGCGCACACATTCATAAAACGCTACCCGGAGAGCGCCGAAAATCAAAGTTCTGCAACTATCTGCTGTCAGGTTTTCGAAAAAATCGCACGAGAGGGTCGCAAATTTGGGCTGGGTTTAGTCCTTTCATCACAGCGTCCCAGCGAGTTGTCGCCCACAGTGCTATCTCAATGCAATAGTTATCTGTTGCACCGAATCAGCAATGATCGGGATCAAGAACTTGTTCATCGACTTGTCCCAGACAATCTCAGAGGACTGCTGCGCGATTTGCCCTCACTTCCCTCACGACATGCCATTTTGCTGGGCTGGGCATCGGAGTTACCGGTTCTCGTTCAAATGAACTCCCTTCCCGATTCTCATCGACCAAAATCTGACGATCCCGATTTTTGGGCAGTTTGGTCAGGTAAACGCGTCGATGCACGCGGAGAAGTCAAAGTGGAGCGAGATGTTGACTGGAGGAAAATCGCCGATGATTGGCAGCAGCGTCCTCACGTGCCCGATCAAGAGGATTTCTAGCCTAGCTATACGACCAAATCCCTTATGTGAATGTGCGACGGGCTGTCACGTAGTCGAGGCTTTGGTCATTACCTAGAGCCTCTCAGGCGAGGGGTATCTTGGCGTTCCAGTCATTAGCCTGCGAAGCGGCCCTCCACTTCGCCAGTAGCAGGCATTCTCCCGGATCAATCTGGAGTAGCTCTATTAGGTTCAGTGTCGCACTCTCGACGAGATATGAGCAGCGAATGGACGTGATGTAATATGCGCTAGCACATAAATGGTCAGGCTCAGGAAGCTGGCTTCCAGGACGGTTGCTACCACTGCGCGGTTAAAAACTCGATGGCAATAAAAATTACCCCTCATCTTGTTCAACTGGCCTATGAGGCTGCTCTTAAATCCTTCTGGCGCAAGGAGTCACTCCGTAAATTTCTCCGTCAGTCTCATGTTGCAGAATCTCACTTAGCAACATGGGCGCCGGAAGAGAGTAAGCGTGATTTTTTGGATCGTATGCGTCCGGCCAAGTCATCTACCCAACCCCGCAATGCGCGGACATGGTGTGCACTTAAATTTAAGTGGGCACCAGTTCTAGCCTTTTAAGCGGGTATTTCATGCAGCCAACACGCCGTTCCTATTCCAAATCCTTCAAGGCTCAGGTCATTCAAGAGTGCGCCCAGCCCGGCGCTTCAATCGCCAGTATCGCCCTCGGCCATAGCCTCAACGCTAACCTCGTCCACAAATGGATTCGGGTGCAAGCGCAGAAAAGCACGGCGCTTCAACCTGCATTCATCCCATTGCCTATGCAAACGACGGCGCACCTGTCTTCATCGAATATCAGCGTTGAGATTCTGCACCCGCGCGGCACCGTCAAAGTGAACTGGCCAACCGATAGTGCTGCTGCCTGCGCCGCTTTCCTTCGAGACCTGTTGCGATGATCCGCATCGACGCCATCTGGCTAGCCACTGAGCCCATGGACATGCGCGCCGGTACCGAGACCGCGCTGGCCAGGGTGATCGCGGTCTTCGGTGCGGCGAAGCCGCACTGTGCTTATCTGTTTGCCAATCGCCGGGCCAATCGCATGAAGGTGCTGGTTCACGATGGGATTGGTGTTTGGCTGGCGGCACGTCGCTTGAACCAGGGCAAGTTTCACTGGCTCAGCCTTCGACAAGGCAGCGAAATGCAGTTGGATACCGAACAACTTCAGGCCTTGGTGCTCGGTCTACCTTGGCAACGTGTTGGCGCTGGCGGTGCAAT